>JAZSJS010000036.1:0-15941 GCA_045534435.1 Eubacteriales bacterium | reverse complement strand
TTCGTTTATCCCGCAGGCTCCCTCAGTCTCGCATTCGCTCGACAGCTCCCTCTCGGAGGGAGCCTGCGTTTCTCTCGAAGCGCGAGGCAAAAAGAAAGGCTCTCCCTTTGGGAGAGCTCCCGCGAAGCGGGTGAGAGGGTTCGACAAATCTCAATTGATCGTACCAACCCGTCCGGATCAAAACAAACAACAAAAGGGTTTTATAGATCCCAACGCCAATGGCGTTGCCCTCCCTGCGGTCGGGTTCGACTCCGGAAACGCCACACCGTGGTGTTTCCTCCGCTCAGGATGACACGTTGGAATGACATCTCGGTCAATCTCAATCAATCAATTTATGCCTCCTTTTCCGTGGGCAAAACAAAAATAAAAGCCATTTTGGGTGGTGGTCCCAAAATGGCCGCGAGAGCAATTGATTGGATGAGCGTAGAGATAAACAATTACGTTTATACCCATGCGATGAAAGTTTTTGAAGGGGTGTGGAAAAGAGGCTTGCATCGCACACGGCTCATCATCGGGGGATTTGTTTGCACAGACATCCCCGAGATTAGCCCCGCCGCAGGCGGCTTTTCTCAAAAAGTTTCCCCACAAAACGCGTCCTTCCACAAAACGCATTCCGCAAACGCGGATCTTACGGAAAAGAAAACACAGGGAGCTTTTTGAGAAAAGCTCCCTGTGTGGGGATATTCGGGATGATCAGACGCGGAACATCATGTCACCGTAGGTCGGGACGGGCCAGAGCTTGGATGCGGTGAGCGTTTCCATGGTGTCGACGGCGGCGCGAAGCTCTGCCATCAGGGGCATGACGTGCGAGCAATAGCAAGCGGCGCGTTCCTTTGCGTTTGCGATGGCGGCGGCTTCGGTCTCGGCGTCACGCAGACGCTCCACGAGGCTGAAGGCCTGCGCGTTCAGCTCGGAGAGACGGCGGATGATATTCTTTTCCACCGCGCAGGAGACGTCCTCGCAGACGGACTTCTTTTTTGCCGCCGTATCGGCGATCTGTGCGATATAGGACTCCACGGCGGGAATATAATCGCGCGACGCCATGACGATCATGGTGAGTGCCTCGATGTTGATGATTTTGGAATAGTTTTCGAAATAGATCTCTTCACGTGAGTGCATTTCGGCCTCGTTCATGACACCCATGGAGGAGAAGAGAGCGACGTTTTTTGGATCCATGAAGGTCCGATATGCGTCGACGGAGGTGCGAAGATTGCTCAGACCGCGGCGAGCCGCTTCCTTTTCCCAATCCTCGGAATAGCCGTTGCCGTCAAACAGGATGCGGCGATGTGCCGCGAAGGTCTCCTTGATCAGCCTCGCCACTGCCGATTCAAAGCTGTCGGCGTTCTCCAATACGTCCGCGAATTGGCGGAAGGATTCGGCAACGGCGGTGTTGAGCACGGTGTTGGGCATGGCGATGTTTTGAGAGGAGCCGAGCATACGGAACTCGAATTTGTTACCCGTGAATGCAAAAGGAGAGGTGCGGTTGCGGTCGGTGGTATCCTTGCGGAAGACGGGGACACTGGGAATTCCGAGGTCCATCATGCGTTGCTCCGCACCGTGGTAGGTCTTGTTTTCCACGATCGCATTGATCAGCGCGTTCAGCTCTTCGCCCACGAAAATCGAAATGATGGCGGGGGGCGCTTCTCCGGCGCCGAGACGGTGATCGTTTCCGGCGTAAGCCACCGAAACGCGCATCAGATCCTGATAGTCGTCCACCGCTTTGATGATGGCGGCGAGGATCAAGAGGAATTTGATGTTGTCCTCGGGCGTTTTTCCGGGATCGAGCAGATTTTTGCCGTTTGCTGAGAGCGACCAGTTGTTGTGCTTACCGCTGCCGTTGACACCTGCGTAGGGCTTTTCGTGCAGCAGGCATACCAGGTTGTGCTTTTCGGCGATTTTCTTCATATATTCCATCGTCAGCAGGTTTTGGTCGACTGCGATGTTGGCGGTTGCATAGATCGGAGCGAGCTCGTGCTGTGCGGGCGCGGCCTCGTTGTGCTTGGTTTTGGCATTGATGCCCATGGTCCAGAGCGCCTCATCGAGATCCGACATGAAGGCTGCGATGCGGGTTTTGAGCGGGCCGAAATAGTGATCCTCAAGCTCCTGACCCTTGGGGGCGGGAGCACCGAAGAGGGTACGTCCGGCATAGACCAGGTCCTTGCGTCGGTCGTACATGGCTTTGTCAATGATAAAATACTCCTGCTCGGCACCCACCGTGATGTCCACGCGCTTGGTTGTGCTGTCACCAAAAAGACGCAAAATACGCAATGCCTGCGTATTCAAGGCGTCCATGGAGCGCAAAAGGGGCGTTTTGGAGTCCAGCGCCTCGCCTGTGTAGGAGCAGAAGGCGGTGGGGATATAAAGTGTACCGTCCTTGACGAATGCATAGGACGCGGGATCCCATGCCGTATATCCGCGCGCCTCAAAGGTGGCACGCAGACCGCCGGAGGGGAAGGAGGAGGCATCGGATTCGCCGCGGATCAGCTCCTTGCCGGAAAACTCCATCACGACCTTGCAATTCCCGACGGGAGAGATGAAGGCGTCGTGCTTTTCGGCGGTTACGCCTGTCAGAGGCTGGAACCAATGCGTATAGTGTGTCGCCCCTTTTTCAACTGCCCAATCCTTCATGGCGTTTGCCACGACGTCGGCGATCGAGGGGTCGATGGTTCTGCCCGTTGCAACGGTCTTGATGAGAGATTTGTATACTTCCTTCGGCAGGCGTTCACGCATTACGTCGTCGTTGAATACCATTGCGCCAAAGATCTCGGAAACTTTTTTTGTCACTGCTGTCACGCGATCCTTTCCGGCTGTCTTGCCGTTTGTTGCCTTTAATTATATAACAACTCGCGGGATTTGTCAAGAGGCTATTTCTCGAAGCAACGCACATAGGTGTTGCGTGACAATAGATGTGAAACCGAAAGTGAAAAAGAATAGAAAAAGTGATTGATTTTTGTTATAATAGAATTTCCACAACACATCATTTCTTGCGTTTGGACACCTATGCTGAGTAGGAAACCCGGCAGATCAAGGAGTTCCGGAGACGAAATCTCAATGTTTTTTGTTGAGCTATGCGGCGAGGTGTGTAAAGACAAGGTGTAAAATTCGTTTTTGGGGTCTGTTGTCTCGGTGAGACGGTAAGAACTTCTATCAATATACTATGGTTGAGAGAGACTCCGCAGAAATGAAGGGGAAGACTTCCACAATTATATGAGTTTTTTCGACGCCATTCTTCAAGAGCGTATGAAATGCTATTTTTGTTGCTCTGATGCGGTTTTCGCAACGGCAGATTTCGGCTTTTTTGAAAAAACGTACACGACATGATTTTTGAGCATGCGGAGAGCTTGTTTTTTTGAAAAAAATAAGGATTTTTTGCGACATCGATCGATTTTTTGCAAAAAAAGTCAAAAAAATCGAAATTTGTGGTCAAAAAAAAGGAAAAGTGTGTTGACAATTCCAAAAGAGTATGATATAATAAGACAGGTTGTAACTTCACGCGTGCGCATTTGGGGGCGATTTGATCGACCGCCTGGTGCGTTCCGCGAAAATTTTTACACGGAAGGGTTGATGTGCAATGAAAAATCAACGCAAGAAAACAGAAGCAAGAAACTTCAGATTCTCGGTTGTTGCAGCGGTTCTTTTCATGCTTGCAACGCTCATCTGCTGTTTCACAGTCGTTGTCTCCGCTGACGTGCAGAGACTGGAGGTCGGAATCGAGGATCTTGTTCTCGGTTCTTCGATCCAGCTCAATGCGTCCGGTGACGGCTATGTCAAGGTCTATGACGGCAGCACTGCCGCCGACATTGAGGTGAACTCCGCGGACGTCGGAATCGATGCTGCGGATCAGCCGTTTGTCGAGTTGGTGGTCGAGTCAGCACAGTTTGACAGCAAGGATGTGGAGAATGCCTCCAAGATCACGCTGGCATTCAAGCTGCAGCTGACCGAAGAGGGTGTTGCTCAGTCCAAGGACGATCTGCTTACCAAATACGCCGCGCCTCGCGAACAGGTCTTGAAGGCTTCGATCGCTCCCGCGACGCTGAGTTGGGAAAGCAACGTCTCTGCCAATGTGGTCTATGCCCCGGGTGTCACGAGCTATAACGTTGACGTTACCGCTCCTGCATTGACCGGCATGGTGAACGGCGAGACCGCTCCGGCGATCACCACGGTTCCCAAGGCGATCGTGAACGGCGTAACGGGTGTCGGTGCTTATACCACCGAGGTGCAGGCGGTTCTTGATAGCAAGAACTATGTTGCAGCTCCTCTTGTGGTCGATATCACCGTGGATCCCATCGTGATCAACGCAGTTCAGTGGGATCTTCCCAAGACCTCCTTCACGTGGGGTGATGCAGAGCTCGCAAAGATCGCTGTCATCGGCTTTGACGCACAGGATAATCCCCATGCACTCGACATCGTTTACGGTGAGGGATTTGGAAACGTCGGTACATATACGTTGACGGCAACCGCTCCGAACGCCAACTACGTTTTCGGACCTTCGGTTTCGGCAACCACGTCGGTCACCATCAACAAGAAGGTGTTCACCGTCAAGTTTGAAGACAAGAACTTCCTCGGCGACGCAGGACTTTTGGTGGAGCCCACCGAGTTCATGATCACCGTTGAGGGCGATGCTCCCGCAGACGTTCTCGCTCAGATCACCTACACGGTTGACGGCGCAGCATTCAAGGGCGCATCTCAGTACGGCATTTACACCGTGACGGCAAACCTGCCCGTCAGCGCAAACTATGAGTTTGCAAACGAGGCAGACGGCGTGATGAGCGCCAAGATGTCGATCCTGAGACAGTATATCGCGGCAGGCACTGCCGATGCACCCTATCAGATGATCCTGCTCGGCGAGAAGGGCTTCTCCAAGGATATTGCCGCAAGCGTGGTAGCTCCCGAGATCCATCGTCGCGCACTCCGCGGATTCCGCCAGCACACCGCATTCACGCTGAATGTGAGCGGCGCAGCCGGTGAGACCTTCACGGTTTTGATCCCGATCTCCGATATGCTTTACGGAAAGCGTCTTTCCACGCTGACCGCTGAGGATCTCTATATTTATGAAGAAGCAAACCAAACCATGACGTCTGCGAAGGAGCTGGGCTATACCGTTACGGTGAAGGACGGCTACTATCAAATCGAGGGCGTTTCCGGAAATGCCGCAACGACCTTTGTGCTCGCTCCCGAGTACAATCCCCCCTTCTTTGCAACTCCTCTCGGAATTGCGTTGCTGGTATTGCTTGTGCTCGCACTGATCGCACTTCTGTTCCTGATCGGTCTCTACCTGAGAGCTATCCGTGCAAGAGAAGAGAACAAGGTGCTTGTTGTTGACACCGAGGGTGACGTTCCCGAGGTTGTTGCCGCTGAGCTTGAGGATCAGGTTGATGCAGACGCAGCATTGGATGAAAATGCAGACCGTCTTGCAGAGGCTCTTGACGCAGAGATGGATGCCGAGGCCGCAGCCGAGGACACCGAGGGTCTTGAGGATGCTGTTGCCGATGCGAAGAGTGAGCTGATGGCAGAGGTTGAGGGCATTGAGCTTGAGGATGCAGACGTTGCCGAGGCAATGGCAGACGAAAAGGCAGATCAGATGATGGATGCCGTGGATGCCGAGAATGCCGATGCAGAGGCAGATGAGGCAGCACTTCGCGCAGCAATTGCCGAAGCACTTGCAGAAAACTTCAATGAGTCTGCAGATGCAACCGATGCGATCGCAATCGTTGATGACGCAGAGGATGCATTCAATCCCGATGACTTCAAGGCTGTTGTCGATGCGATCGTCGGTGAAGCAATGTCCCGCACGATGGTTCTTCCCGAAGCAGTTGAGGAAGAGGCTATTGAAGAGACCGCTGAGGAAGCAGTCGAAGAGGTTGTTGAGGAAGCAGTCGAAGAGGTTGCTGAGGAAGCAGTCGAAGAGGTTGCCGAGGAAGCAGTCGAAGAGGTTGCTGAGGAAGCAGCTCAAGAGACCGCTGAGGAGGCTACCGAGGAAATTGTTGTTGAAGAGATGAGCAACGACGACATTTGCGCAGTTGTTGCAAACTCTGTTGCCGAGGCCTTTGAGCTTGTCACCGTTGACGGTGTTGTTCCCGCCGCTGTGGAGGGCACTACGCTCGAAACGATCACCGAGGCAGTCAATGCCGCAGGTGAGGAAAACATTCCCGAGACCTGGACTGCCGAGATGGCTGACGTAGTCAAGGAAGCAGTTGTTGATGAGCTCGCCGCTCGCTTGCTCGTTGTCGAGGAGCTCGCTGTGGAGGCATTTGCAGAGGTTTCCGAGGATGATGACGACGATGATGACGATGACGATTTCGGTGGATTTGGCTCGATGTCGCTCGACTTCATCGACGCGATGGAGGAAGCTGAGAAGTATGCCGAAATGCTCGAGCAAGAGCGTCAGGGCTTCATCCGCATCGTCACTCGCTACAAGAGAAGCTTCCAGTCTCGCGTATCTCAGTCTCAAGGAAACGTTCAGGAATACTACAATATTATTAAGAACGCGCTTTTGTCCTATAAGGGCGTGAAGAACCGTATCAGCTGGAACTACGAAGCATTCAACCGCGGAAGAGTTCACGTGGCAAAGATCAACGCAAAGACCAAGACGTTGTACTTGTACCTGGCACTTGATCCCACCGAGCTGATCGACACGAAGTACGGTATTGTGGATATGTCCTCGAAGAAGAAGTACGCAACCGTTCCTGTTCTGATGAAGATCAAGGGCGAGCGTAAGTTCAAGTATGCACTTGAGCTGATCGACAAGCTGTGCGGCGAGGCACTCGAGCTGCCGAAGCTTGAGCAGGAAGAGGTTGATTACCGCATTCCTTACCAGACGACCGAGGATTTGGTTCAGGCCGGACTCGTGAAGAAGCTGGTTGCCAGCGTTCCCGTTGTCTACAGTGAGGCAGATCCCTCTGCCGATGCCGATGCTGAGACTGCAGCGCCTGTTGAACAGAGCGCAGCTGCTGAGGCACAGGAGGTCTCCTTCGTAGCACCCACCGACACTCCCGCAGTGGAGGCGGCTGCTGAGGATGTTCCCGCAAGTGCGGAGGCTCCCGCGGACGAAACGCCGGAAGTTTAATCAAACCCAGTAACTTGGGGAGGGAAAAGCAATTTTCCCTCCCTTTTGTTGTGCGGTTTGATAAAAATTTTCGCTTACCTATTTACAAAAAGCGGTTTTGCGTGTATAATATGAATAGTAGTATATTGATCGGCGATGCCGAGGAACAGGAGTCTTTGAAGCATGAAACAAAAGGCGACCGAATTGGGAAAGAAAATTAAGAATCGCGTGGAGGAGGCCGAGCAAAGGATCGCGCTTGCGATCGTGGCGGCAGAGCGTGAGATCCGCGAGACCGTGCAAACCGTCAAGGACCGTGACCCCGCTGCGCGCAGTCGCGCGGAGGTGCTGCTGCTTTATTCGGGCGTGCACGCAATCATGGCACATCGCGTGGCGCACAAGCTTTATGAAAGCGGGCACCATTTTTCTGCGCGCGCACTCAGCCAGTCGGCACGCTTTCTCACGGGAATTGAAATTCACCCCGCGGCAAAGATCGGCAGACGCTTTTTCATTGACCACGGCATGGGCGTGGTGATCGGAGAAACGACCGAGATCGGAGACGACTGCACCATCTATCAGGGCGTGACCTTGGGAGGAACCGGAAAGGACGTTGGTAAGCGCCATCCCACTCTGGGAGACAACGTGATGGTTGGCGCGGGTGCAAAGGTGCTGGGACCCGTTTATATCGGATCGAACAGTAAGATCGCGGCGAATGCCGTGGTGCTGCATCCCGTTTCCGAAAACAGCACCGCCGTGGGAATCCCCGCGAAGGTCGTCAAGCGTGACGGTGTGCGTGTGCAGAACGACCTGGACCAGGTTCACATTCCCGACCCTGTGGCACAGGAAATGAACCGTCTGCAGCGAGAGCTGGAGGCATTGAAGCGAGAGGTTTTGGAGATCCGCGAGGAAAAAACGGCGAAGAAGGATTGACTTATGCAGGATCAAAAAAGAGGACGTTTTATCGTATTTGAAGGCATTGACGGTGCGGGAAAGACGACGCAGATCGAGCTTTTGACGAATCGTTTGACAAAGGACGGCAGACGCGTGCATCGCACCGCCGAGCCGACCGAATCGGTCAGCGGGGGACTTTTGCGGGACGCGTTGAGCGGCGTTTCCAAGCGTACGCCCTGTGAAATGGCGGCGCTGTTTGTGCTCGATCGCATTTTTCACAACACCAACCCCGTCAACGGCATCGAAAAGATGCTTTCCGAAGGGATCGACGTCATTTGTGACAGATATTACTATTCATCCTTGGCGTATCAGGGAAGTGAGACCGACGCAAAATGGGTGCAGGAGATGAATCTCTCGTGTCCCGAGATCCGTCGTCCCGATCTTTGCATTTTTCTGGATCTGACGCCCGAGCAGAGCATGGAGCGCATCGGTCGCGGAAGAGTGACCGTGGAGATCTATGAAAACGTGGATCGTCTGACGCGCGTGCGCGACCGGTTTTACGGCGTTTTTGAGACACTTGCCGAGACCGACCGCATCTGTGTGGTGAATGCCGCACGCCCGATCGAGGAAATTCATGCCGACATCGTGCGTTTGGTGAATGAAATTTTGGATTGAATCGATTTTGTGGATATTCTTTTTGTGGGGGCTTCTTTCAAGAAGCCCCCACAAAAACGATTGAAGGAACATGCGCACGGACACACCCGACATTCGCTCCGCCGCAGGTGGCTCTTTTCAAAGGGTTTCCTCATGAAAAGCGACAAATCCAAAGATGAATGGCAAAAAAACTTGACTTTTTTTGCGAAATATTGTATAATATAAAGATGAAAGTTTTTTGTTGATCGAAAGGTCTGAGGATATGAACGAGAGGAAAGAGCCGACGCGTGCCGACACCGAGGCACAGCAGGCATATATCGCGCGGATGCGCAACGAAAATGAAGAATATGCAGCCCGCACGGGAGAGAGTCGGCGCGCGTTTGTCCTGACCTTTGGATGTCAGCAAAACGAGGCGGACAGTGAAAAGCTGGCGGGAATGTCGGTGGCGATGGGATATGCTCTGACCGATGCGCCCGAGGAAGCCGATCTGATCTTGGTCAACACCTGCGCGATCCGAGAGCATGCCGAGAAAAAGGCGCTTTCGATCGTGGGACAGTACAAGCACCTCAAGGCAAAAAAGCCTTCTCTGGTGATTGCCGTGTGCGGCTGTATGGTCTCGCAGGAGCATCGCAGGAATGAGCTCAAGCGAAGCTATCCCTACGTCGATCTGGTCTTCGGAACGGCATCCTTGCACCGCCTTCCGCAGCTGCTTTGCGAAAAGCTCGCCAAGGGAAAGCGCCTGTTCTGCCCCGAAGAGACCGAATACACCGTGGCAGAAGGCCTGCCGATCCACCGCGAGAGTCATTACCGCGCGTGGGTGTCGTTGTTTTTTGGGTGAAATAATTTTTGTTCTTATTGCATCGTGCCTTACGTCCGCGGACGCGAGCGAAGCCGCGCCCCCGACGAGATCGTCCGCGAGGTCGAGGAGCTGGTGGCAAAGGGCTACCGCGACATCACCCTGCTCGGACAGAACGTCAATTCCTATGGCAAGGATCGCGAAGACGGTTGCGATTTTGCCGACCTGTTGGCGCGTTTGGATCGCATTGAGGGAGATTTTCTGCTGCGGTTTATGACCAGCCACCCGAAGGACGCGAGCCGAAAGCTGATCGACGTCATGGCGACGTCACGTCATATCGCGCATCAGTTCCATCTGCCGATGCAATCGGGCAACGACCGTGTGCTGCGTGCGATGAACCGACGCTACGATACCGCAAAATATAGCGAAACCGTTGCCTATATGCGCGAAAAAATGCCCGACGTCACCCTGACGTCCGACATCATCGTCGGCTTCCCCGGAGAGACCGAGGAGGAGTTCTCGGACACGCTTGCGATGCTGGAGAAGGTGCGGTTTGATATGCTGTATTCCTTCATCTACTCCCCCCGCAAGGGAACACCCGCCGCCGAGATGGAGCAGGTTCCGCCCGAGGTCAAGAGCGCACGCTTTGAAAGACTTCTGGCAACGCAGAACGCGATCGCGCTCGAGAAGAATCAACCGCTGGTGGGGAAACGGCTTCGCGTGCTGTGTGACGGTGTGAGCAAGACCAACGACGCGCTCTATTCGGGGCGCACCGAGGGAAACAAGATCGCCTTCTTTGAGGGCACCCCCGAGGATACGGGCAAATACGTCGAATTTTTGGTCGAGCGTGCAGACGCGTTTGCGCTGTACGGTAAAAAACAAAAAAGATACAATCATTAATTATTAAAAAATTATTGTTTTGGGGGAGTATGCTTTGTTACAAGAGGAAATAATAAAAGAATTATCCTTGACCTATGAAGATTTGGTGAAATATTTATTGAAAAAATACGGAAAGGCAACAGGTGATTACTTTAGAACTCCAGATTGTAATAGCAAAAACAAAAAAATAGTGCGTACAAGCGAAGGCCTTTATTGTCATCATATTGATGAGGATAAAGGAGGTAATTTGTCCAATTCAATCAGTGCAAAATCACAACCATTCGAATGGCAAAAAAAAGAACGTTTGGTATATTGTAATGTTTTAGAACATTTGATTCTTCATATTAAAATTGCAGTTCTTAGACAAAAGCATAATTTTAAAGAGCCCGCAGATATTCGTCGATTTTTTTCAACGGGTGGAATCTTTATGTTGTGCAAGGAAATAAATGATATGTTTTTGATGAGCGGTACGCAGGTTCCGTACAAACAAAGGTGTTATAAAGAATTTAGCGACAACTATGCTGAATATATATGTCTTTTAAAAACCATTTTGTTTTATATCCAAACATATTACAAGGGTGATAAAAATACTCAACCGTTTTTCAAATATGGCACAGATCTAAACTATAGCGGTATTAAAGGTTCGATTGTAGATATTAAAGAAGATATCGAAAAAATTTTTTTGAAAATGGATAGCGGTGAAATAAAAGACTTTCCAATTGTAGTATTTGAGCCATTATATACTTATGCGGATCAAATGGAGCAAGTTCGAAGAAGGTTGTCGTCTGGATTTTATGGCAATATTGAGAATATATCAGCAGATATATCTAAAGATTATAGCCAAATAGAGAAAGAATGGTCACAATTGTTGTTGATTGATTACCGAGGATATGGAAATGTACAATTTGCCAAAATTGCTTTGGAAAAAAATATATTTGGCTCGGAAAGTGCGGATGAATACATATCAAAAGCATATCCAGCATGTGTTGATTCTAGGGTTGATATTAGAGAAAAACAAGTTGAATTTTGGAAAGGAAATATTCCGGATATAATTGTATCTAAAGATTATTTTTACATTATAAGAATTGAAACCTCTTTTATAATAAAAAATGGAGAAACTCCGTTTGTACGATATAAAGAGTTTGATTTGTGTAGAATGCCTGAATTACATAGTTCAAACGAAAGTAACTATTTACAACGCAGTGTAATCTTGCATACATCTGATATATATTCTAAAAAGACAAATTCGCATCACGCTAAATATATAGATTTGAAAGGTAATATTTGTGATGCCACTGTAAAACTTACCTTTACAAAAGAAGATTTTGAATTGTTTAAGCAAAAGCATTACATTAGGATATTGAAAATTTTGGATGGATGTTATTTTATATAGATTTTTGTTGTAACATAATATCATAAATGCAACTATTTAATAAAAAGGAAGATATGATCATGGAAATTTTTGAGCTTGCCGCTGAGCTTGGCAAAAAACTGAAGGATGACGCACGCCTGGTCGCGCTGGAGGAAGCTAAAAAGGCATACGAGGCAGATCCCGCACTGCAAAAGTCGATGCTGGAATACGACGTTCAGCAAAAGGCGATGCAGAGAGAGGTCGCAAAGCCCGAGAGAGATCTGCATTTTATTGAGGTGATCCAGGCACGCATCGACGCGCTTTACAAGGAGATCACCGAGAATCCCGTGTTCGCGGAGCTGAATCGCGCACAGGCCGAGGTCAACGCGCTGATGAACAGCGTCAATCAGACCATTATGACGCAGATCACGGGAGAGGAGCCGAGCGGTTGTACGCACAATTGCAGCACCTGCGGTGGCTGTCACTGATGCGGAGGATGCCGCTTTGAATTTGCAGAAGCTACGGGAAAGGCTTGCGGATCGCGCGCCCCTGGAGGCCGAGCTTGAGACATTGTTCGCCCGAAAAAGTGAGCTTGAGGAACGGCTGCAACGGGAGAGGATCAACCTGGAATATGAGAGATCCGACGTGCAGGCTCTGGAGGACAACACGCTGAAATCTTTGCTTTATGCGGCGATTGGCAAAAAAGAGGAGCGTCTGAGAAAAGAAGAGGACGAGGCCACGGATGCCGAACGGCAATATGAGAGCACGCAGAAGGAGCTGGCGGCGGTAAACGCGCGCATCAAGCGCATCGAGTTTGAATTGCGCGAGCTGAAGCGGGCGGAGCGCGATTACGAGCTGTTTGCCAAGGATCTGCAAGCGAAGATCGATGAGATCAGCCCCTTGCTTTCCGAGGAGGACGCGATCACCCTGGAGCGTCTGCAAAAGGAGCTTGACGAGCAGAAGCAACATCAAGCCTGCTTTGCCCGAATCACAGAAGCGGGCAAGCAATTGAACAAAAGCATTGCATCGGTGTGTGAAGCGCTGGAGGAAATGTACTACGAATCCAAACACGGAACCGTTTTTACCAGACAAGAGAGATACCGTGAGGCTGAGGCAAGAGAGAAGGTTGCCTTGATTCAGACAGAGCGCTTTATGGAGCTGCTTTCCGAGAACGTGCACTTTCAGAACGAGTACTGCGTTGATCCCGACAGTATCCAAACGATGATTCAAAGGGCGCTCGTTCGCTGTTATAACAACACTCCGAACGCCGATTGCATGATTCCGGACGTTCCCGGCATTTCCCGGAACGTGGAGGGGATTCTGAGTGAGCTGGAGCAGAAGACCGAACGGTCGAGGCAGCACCAAGCCGAAATCGAGAGCAGACTGTCACAGCTGCTTGAAAAATACCAAACGAACTAAAACGCGATCCCAAAAGATCAAACAAAGGAGACTCTGCCATGACGCCAATGATGGAGCAATATTTTCAGATCAAGGAACAATACAAGGATTTTCTCTTGTTTTACCGTCTCGGAGATTTCTACGAGATGTTCTTTGACGACGCCATTTTAGCGTCGCGTGAGCTGGAGCTGACGCTGACCGGCAGAGATTGCGGTGAGGCGGAGCGCGCGCCGATGTGCGGCGTTCCCTTTCATTCGAGCGAGGGATACATCGGCAAGCTCATCGAAAAGGGCTACAAGGTCGCGATCTGCGAGCAGACCGAGGATCCCGCTCTGGCAAAGGGACTTGTCAAGCGAGAGGTCGTTCGCGTCATCACACCGGGTACGCTGATCGAGACCAATCTTCTCTCCGAGCAAAAGAACAACTATCTCTGCGCGCTCTATATGGGCGAATTTGAATTTGGCGTTTGCTTTGCCGATATTTCCACGGCACAGGTCTATGCCACCACCTTTGACGGCAATAACATGGAGGCGCGTCTGCGCAACGAGCTCGGTGCCTATGCACCGCGCGAGATCCTTTGCAACCTCAAGAGAGCCAACATGGGAGAGATCGGCAGCTTCCTCGCGTCACAGAAGGATACGATGCTCAACGACGGACAGGGCGCACGCTTTGACGAGACGGTTTGCCGTGGCATGGTCAAGGCACAGTTCGGCGACGTGGTTCGTCCGGAGGTGCTGGAGAACCGAGCCCTGGTCATGGCGGTCGGCGCGGTGCTGTCCTATCTCGTGGATACCGAAAAAAGCGATCTTTCTTATATCAAGGAATTGAATATTTATTCCGACGGGCAGTTTTTGGAGATGGATATCAACACCCGTCGCAATCTGGAGCTGATCGAATCGATGCGAACCAAGGAGAAAAAGGGCTCGCTTCTTTGGGTTCTGGACAAGACCAAGACCTCGCCCGGTGCGCGTATGCTGCGCAAATGGGTGGAGCATCCCTTGCTTTCCACCTCTGCGATCGCAAAGCGTCAGGGGGCGGTCGAGGAGCTTTGCGAGAGCTTCATGCTGCGCGAGGAGCTCGGAGAGGCTCTCTCTCACGTCCTGGATCTTGAGCGCCTGATCACGCGCATCGTTTACGGAAGCGCCAACGGCAAGGATCTGCGTGCGGTCAGCAACACGGCGTCTGTTTTGCCCGAGATCAAGCAGCTGCTCTTGGATTGCCGAAGCCCGGAGCTTCGTCGCATTTGTGAGGAGCTCGACGTCCTGGCGGACATTTGCAAGACCGTGACCGAGGCGATCACCGAGGATCCGCCGTTTTCTCTGCGCGAGGGAGGCATCATCGCCGACGGCTACGACAAGGACGTGGACTATCTGCGCTCGGTCATGAAGGACGGTAAGAGCTGGGTCGAGCGGCTTGCCGAGGAGGAGCGCGAGGCAACCGGCATCAAGACGCTCAAGGTCAACTACAACAAGGTGTTCGGATATTACATCGAGGTCACCAAATCGCTGATCGGACAGGTTCCCGATCGCTATATCCGCAAGCAGACGCTTTCGAACTGTGAGCGCTATATCACACAGGAGCTTAAGGATCTGGAGGCAACGATCCTGGGTGCGACCGACAAGATCTGTGCGCTGGAATATGAGATCTTCCAGCAGATCCGCAACTACGTCTCCGAGCAGAGCGCGCGGATCCAGAAGACCGCCGCCCTCCTGGCACAGCTCGACGCCTATCTTTCGCTTGCAACCGTGGCGAGCAAAAACAAATACGTTCGTCCCGAGGTGGACGAGAGCGACGTGATCGAGATCAGGGACGGCAGACACCCCGTGGTCGAGCAATTCGTCAAGGATGCCTATTTCGTTCCCAACGACGCGCATCTTGACACCGCCGCAAACCGTCTGATGCTGATCACAGGACCGAACATGGCGGGAAAATCGACCTATATGAGACAGGTCGCGTTGATCACCGTGATGGCACAGATCGGCTCGTTCGTGCCCGCCGCAGAGGCGAGGATCGGTGTGGTCGACAAGGTGTTCACCCGCGTGGGTGCGTCCGACGACCTGGCATCCGGGCAGTCGACCTTCATGCTGGAGATGAACGAGGTGTCCTATATCCTCAAAAACGCCACGCGCAAGAGTCTGATCATTTATGACGAGGTCGGACGCGGCACGTCGACCTTTGACGGCATGAGCATCGCACGCGCCATCGTCGAATATACCAACAGTCGCAGGATCGGCGCCAAAACGCTGTTCGCGACGCACTACCACGAGCTGACCTCGATGGAGGAGGAGTTCGAGGGCGTGGTGAATTATAACATCGCCGCCAAAAAGCGCGGAGACAGCATCACGTTTTTGCGCAAGATCGTGCGCGGCTCCACCGACGACAGCTACGGCATTGAGGTGGCGAAGCTGGCAGGACTTCCGAATGAGGTCATCAAGCGCGCAAAGGAGATCCTCGCGTCGGTCGAGGAGACCTCCAAGGCCATCGCGGAGAGCACCGAGGGCGGCATCGGACGCAAGAAAAAGGCTCCGGAAAAGGACGACACGCTCATTTCCTTTGACGATTGCATCCACGATCAGGTCATCGCCGAATTGAAGGCGGTCGACCTCAACACACTCTCTCCCTTTGAATGTATGTCCTTCCTCTTTGATCTCAAAAAGAGGCTGCAGTGAGCGTCTGCAAAATTAGCGGTAAAATGAAATTAGCCACCACGGTTTTCGTGGTGGCTTTTTGATATGCAGAAAGCAAAGAAAAGCCCCGCGCGTGGCGGGGCGAGGATTACGATTCTTTTTGTTTAGTAACAATTAACGCTTTTACACGTTCGCAAAGTTGTTCGAATTGCGAATTTACCTTAAGTGGATCAAAATCTTTTCCTTGTAAATCTCTTAATATGTTACTCGGATATACGCAGTAACATGTGATTATATCATTCA
>JAZSJS010000097.1:0-3490 GCA_045534435.1 Eubacteriales bacterium | reverse complement strand
CTTGGCGTTTTTTCGTCCGATCTGCCAAAGGCAGATGTGTCATCCTGAGCGAAGTTCTCCCCGAGATTCCACCGTCGCTCCGCTCGGTGCTGCTATGCAGTTCGACTCGCTTCGCTCGCTCAGAATGACACGGGGAGAACGTAGTCGAAATCCGAGCGCAGCGAGGATCAAACGGTGCGTAGCTTCGTTTGGGATCTCGGACGAAAAAGTTCGATTCTGCTTCGCTCGCTCAGGATGACACGGGCGAGGCTGCATGTTTGTGTCATCCTGAGCGGAGGAAGGTGTCTACGCCGCCTTCATTCATCCAACACGTAGCTTGCGACCGCTGTAAAATCACCCCTACAAGGTTAGATTTTTCTCGTCAGACAAACGACACTCTCGATGTGGGTCAATACTCCAAAAGGTATCTTTTGTGCCAAAAACGGGGGTTGTAACGACAAAAGGTATATTTTTAGGCGAAAAATTGGGGTTGTGAAAGCAAAAAGTCTCAAAACCATAGATAGAAAGAAACATTTGTCCTTGATTTTTAGCCGTTTTCGGAAACATATCATTCAAACATAAATGATAAGCTTGTTTGTTTTTCTCTTGCGTAAATATAGCTTTAACGGCAAGCCTAATTTGATCTTTAAGGCTTGGCGCGGACATGCTTCAACACACTTCAGGCATCGAATACAATTACTGTTTGTTTTGCCTGAGTTTATCGCTCTAAAGGAGCAACGGTCAGCACAAAGGTTGCAGCCATTGCAATCTGCGCTTTTTTGTATCGTGAGTCCAAGCCTGCTTCTTAATTTCGGAAAAAAATCAGCAAAAGGATTTTTATAAAGTCTGGGGAGTTGTATATACGAAGGCTCTTTGACTTTTTCGACGATGGGCTTAAATTTATCAAAGTCACAGAAAGCATCGTCATCGTCTATGTAGGAGTGTTTCGTAGGAATATACGCTCCTGCGACAATATTCTTTTGATAGTTTTTTTGAATTTCATATAGAACGTTTCCACAGCACATTTTTCCGTACGTGGCAACAGGCGTCAGATTTTGGACCGATACGGTTTTCAAAAAAGCCTTTACGGCATCGGGAATGTTTTGACAGTGCACGGGAAACACGAGAACGAGATTTTGATAATGCTCCGCACACCCCGTTTCCAGCTCCGCCAACGGGTATCCCAATTGATCGGCAAAATATGCCGCGATCGCCTTGCTCTGACCTGTGTTGGAATAATAAACGACTGCGTTCATTGCTCTACGTACTCCCGCATCACGGCACATTCGGGGATCTCGTCAAGCGAAAAGCCGAGCGAGGCTTTCAGCTCCGCCAGGGCTTCCTTCCGCGACAAATTGTTGCTTCGGCCGGCAATCGCGATCTCCAGCGCGCTGAACGGGATCATCGTGCTTCTCATATGATAAAACCTTGCAAACTGCGAATGTTCCTTGCATTTTTCGATTTTGCAGCTGGTATGTAATCCTTTGTCAAGTTCTTCGGGCGCAACCCAACCACACTCGCGAACGATGGTGTCCTTGATCTTTCTCCACTCGTAAGCACCGCCGCAGATCGCATCGAAATCCACTTGAACAAACGCGGGAATATTGCCCGACCAAGAGGATGACCGGATCGCTCTTTTCAAGGGAGTCAGAAGGTGGGGAACCGTTCCGATCGCTTCACAGACGTTGTGAACGAGCGGGTTGGAATATCCTGCCAAATTCTTTATCTCGGAATCGCCATATGCGAGCTGCTTCATTGTGGCAAGGGTATGAAATTGCCCCTTTTTCAGCGGAGGGTGAAGCGTCAAAATCCTACCGAGATTCAACAGCAAATTCAGTGCTTTGTTTCGCGGGAACGTGTAAGCAATTTTGGGGGCCATGTGATTGAAATATAAGCCCAGCATCTGCGCGGGCTCGTTTCCCGCAACAAAATACGGAACCCGATTCGCAACGAGCTCGGGGTAAAACAAAACGTATGCAAGCGAGGGGCAGGCACAGGTGTTTTCACTCAGCTGATACAGCTTTTTGTATATGCTTCTCAAGTCGTCATCTGCAATCTTTCTGCCGATGAATTCCACCGAACGAAAACGCGTCTTTGCGTTTTCTATGCTTGCCCTTGCGCAATCGGACATATATGGAATCTCCCAGGTCAACGCCAAAACGCGAAGCCCCAAGACCTCGGACAGATAGTAGAGCAAATACGTCGAATCCTTGCCACCCGTGTAAAACACGGCAACGTCAAAGCGCGATTTTTTGGATCGGGGAAAGGTATTCATCACCGGCACGATGCTTTTCAGATCTTTTGTTTCCCGTTCAGATTGACAGATCGGACATCTGCCCTCGGCATCGAATTCGATCCCCGGGATCATAAAATCGTTGGCAATGCAGGTCTTGCAAAATTTTGCTTCGTTCAAGTTGGAAGGAATCGCTCTTTTCTCCTTGCTGTTCACGATCTGCACACCCACAAGACCTTTCAGGGTACCGATCTCGCCGTCCGTCAGCTCGCAGGGCAGCTTTTCCACGATCAATTTTTGCCGTTTGGTAAGCTTAACCGTATTTTTGAACAGATTGGGTTGATTTCTCAGACCATAATATCGCAAAATATTCCCTTCCAGCTTCCATCTGCTTTGAACGTCGTGCATGGCAATTCCTTTCTTCTTCGATGTGTGATACTGAAATTCTGTAAAACCGACTCGTCGGGGCGATTGGCGAATCACCCGTTTGCCCACGGGTGTTTTCGGGCGATTCGTGAATCGCCCTTACAAGGTTAGATTTTTCTCGTCAGACAAACGACACTCTCCACAGTTGTCCCTTTTGGCAGGGAGTCTACCAAAGCGCTTGATATATTGGAATTTGACCGTATCAGTCTTCGTCTTCTTGAGGTTCGTCGGGAGGTGTAGCCCCGATTTTTGCATCCACAATTTTTCTGACGGCTTCAAGTCCGTCAGGACCACAAAATGCGTCCATCAGCTCATTGAACTCGGGGTTATCGCTGGGTGTCACGGCAGCTTTGCGAATACGCAACTGTTCAATGATAGAAAGAATCACATCAAGCCCCAAGACGGCAAGTCCAATCCACAGGCAAGACTTTACCCAAATTCCGACAATGCTAAGGACAATTCCAGGAATAGACAGATAGAAAAAGTGGAACAAGAAATTCGTTAGAACAAAGAACCAAAACATTTTTGTGGGATATTTTC
The DNA here is from genome assembly GCA_045534435.1 of Eubacteriales bacterium. Classification (GTDB taxonomy): domain Bacteria; phylum Bacillota; class Clostridia; order Oscillospirales; family CAG-272; genus UMGS1865. The sequence continues at coordinate 312 of JAZSJS010000097.1, read as the reverse complement.
TTTCCATAATGTACCTCCAAGATTTAATCAGTTAGATTCATTTCAAGTTTGTCGGTCAGTTCGCATTTGTTTGCAAATCCTCCGTATAAACAGAAATGCGGATATAATCGTCGGCCTTTTCCCTACTCAAACAAACAACGCTTTCGACGCGGGTCAAGATGACAAAAGGTATTTTTTCGGCTAAATAAATCCTTCGCTCCAATCATCCCAATTGGGATTTTTTGTTTCCACAAGCCAATTCTTTTTGGAGCGTACCCAACGTTTTAGTTGCTTTTCTCGTGATATTGCGTCGTTAATTTCAGAATACTCCTC
>JAZSJS010000085.1:0-32156 GCA_045534435.1 Eubacteriales bacterium | reverse complement strand
ACGGTCGGCGCGAGCAATGATCTTCGCCAAAGGCGAATTTCCTGTTGAGCCTCGCCACGGTCCGCACGAATGTGCGGAGGGCTTTTGGCATCCACGCAGAGAGCCTGCTCTGCGCTTGCGCAGAATCAGATTCGCATCTTGCGAGCTTGCACGACGGGAGCTTGCTCACGGTCGGCGCGAGCAATGATCTTCGCCAAAGGCGAATTTCCTGTTGAGCCTCGCCACGATCCGCACAAGCGTGCGGAGGGCTTTTGGCACCCACGCAGAGAACCTGCTCTGCGCTTGCGCAGAATCAGGTTCGCATCTTGCGAGCTTGCACGACGGGAGCTCGCTCACGGTCGGCGCGAGCAATGATCTTCGCCAAAGGCGAACTTCCTGTTGAGCCTCGCCACGATCCGCACAAAAGCCCACCGCACATGATCTGTGCAGTGGGCTTTCTGTTTTCATATTACCAATATCGGTTATTTCGCTGCTGCCTGTGCCTTGCGGTACCACTTCCATCCGGGCGGAAGCATCCATGCCTCGGGATCGGAGCGGATCGCTTCGTCGGTTGCATTGACGGCATCAAAGGTATCCACGCAGATGATATCCCCTTGCCCCAGCGTACGGCGCTTGGCAATTCCCATCTTCTCCAGCTCGGCACAGAAGCGATTGGAATCGTAGAATGGCCAGATCATGTCGGGACCTCCCTTGTAGGGATAGTGCGCGAGCTCTGCCTTGATCTCCTCGCGTTTTGCTTCATCGGAGATCGCCGCAAGCGCATCCTCAACCAGACGGTATTCGCTGAAATGCTTGTAGGTGTGATATTTCATCGGCACACCCCAGAACAGAACGTATGCCTTGACGCCGTAGCGCGTGCGGCTATCATACATTCTCTGCCACGGAGATTCATAGGAGAAGCAATACTCGCCGAAAAGGCCGTAGCGCGCGCCGCCCTTCGGGTCGCCGCTCACCAGATCCTCGGCATGCACACCGCGTGCTGCGACCGAGTGCGTGGGATTGTCACTTCTCAGACTTCCCTTCTGTCTGCGGAAGGTCTCGGTGATCAGTCCCGTGTCGGAGGGACGGTCCATGTGCCAATCCTCAAATACGGTGTCCCAATTCTTTTGACTGAAGGTCGGCATCACCAGCGTTCCCTCGGGAACCACCGATTCCAGTGCCTCGATCACCGCCTCCGCGCCGCCCTCGATCTGTCCGAGCGCTTTGAGCGAAGAATGAACCAACAGGATCGAATCCGGCTCAATATCGAGCGTGCGCAGACATTTTTTCATTTCACTTAAGGTCAGCATCTTTTACCCCCAACAATCTCATGGCGTTTTCGTGTGTGATCTTATCATAAGCCGTCTTGGTGATCATGCCGCGATCCAGCCAGCGCTTGAGCGTACCGATGAGCGGCACCTCAAAATCGGGGCTGACGATGTCGGTTCCGAAATACATACGGTCCTCGAACTCGCGGATGAATTCGACGATATAGTCCTCATCGCGCGTCAGGGCGTTATAAGCCGTACCGTCCGACAGGTCGCAGTGCAGATTGGGATAGCGGCGCAGGAGCTTGGGCATGACGCCCTCCTCCTTGATCGGCCCCTTGTTATGAAGTCCCTGTCTCCAAAGCTGCTTGCCCTCAAAGCTCCATGCCACGCAACGCTCGCCGGGAGTCTCCAAGCGCGCGATCTCCGCCCAAAAGATGGGACCGTGACCAAGCATGATCAGATCGGGAAAACTTTGCAGTGTCAATTCCAGCTGCGGAAGTCCGGGCTCGTCATAAAGTCCAAATCCGCCGGTCAGCTGATCCGAGCCGTCGCAGGTGACGGGAAGCCCAACCGTTTGTGCGGCGCGGAAGAGGTTTTGCACCTTGGGATCCTTCATCTCCAGCTGCGGCATGATCTCGCCGACACCGCGGCATCCGAGGTCCTTGTAAAACTGCAGGGGCATCACCAGATCCGCGTTCGGGCAGTTCGACATCGCACGGGGATCGACGTTGCAAAACGGAATGATACGCGTGGGATATGCGTTTGCCATCTCGATAATATCCTGCGTATTCTGCGGAAAATAGATCTCAGGGCTAACGATGGGAAGCACGACGCTGACGTCGATCCCCAGTCGGTCCTGTGCCGCCAGAAGCTCGGCAAGATTGCACATACTGTGCTTCGGATTGCGCAGTCGGAAGGCATGCGCGTGAATATCAATCAACATCTTTTTTTCCTCCGGATGGGTTATTTTTTCAGAAATGCCGTCACGTATTCACAGTTGAGCACCTTCTCGGCAAGCATCCCCTTATTAAAATAATAATGATTTGCCGCCTCGTAGCCCAACAAATTGTTTTTCTTCATCAATTCAAAGGTCAAAAGCGCAAGCTTCTTCTCCTCCTCTGCGATCTCGAGCATTCTCGCCGTGTTTCCGGCATCTCGTTGGACGATGAAATCCGCCTGCAGATAGGAGGAACGGAAGAGCGCGTAGCCGCCCCATGCCGCTTGCTTGAAATCGGAATCGGGGAGAGCTTCGATGGCTTCCAATCCCCTCTTCCATTTCTCGCTGAGCTTGCGGAACTGATCGACGTAAACCTCACGCGGATAAATATTGCGCCATTTGTCGATCTCATCGTAAGGATAGCAGGTCATGGTTGCGAGGAAGCCGCTCGGCTCGGGATAGAGCAGATTGGAGGGACCCCCGTTTTGCGGTCCGTAGTAAGCGCAGCGAATATCGAACGGAAACTCGCGGAAGGCATCCGAAAACAGCACCGCCGCACGTTTGACGGTGTCGGCATCATCGCCATATTCCTTGGCAAGAAGCGCATCGTAGGCCTCCTCGGAGGAATCCTCCAGACACCCGCAAGCCACCTTGAGATTGACCGACGGATAGCCGCCGAGCGTCCAACTGAGCATGATGTGCTCCACGCTCTCGCGAGAAAGTCCGCTCATATGCTCGCGAATCAGGTCAAACACCGGCAAAAACGGAAGCGTGCTGCACTCCCACGTGACGTTGACCTGCACCTTGGCAGAGATCTCGTGACCGCGCGAGCGCGCATAGCTCCAAAGCTCCTTGGCAAAGGGTGCGGGACCGGGGATCGACATGCTGTAATCTCTGATCGCACCGCGAACACCGCCGATGACAAATTCCTTCTTTGCCTCGCTATTGCACTGTACAATGACCTCCCGCGGGAGACGGTCGATGCATTCTCTGATCTCCTCCGCTGTCATGTGATCCTCCCACGCCCAGGTCCATGCGACCGTGCGGATCGCGGGATCCACAGCACGCGATTCCTCGGAGATGGCGGTCAGCACGTCGGCAACGATCTTGGAGGTCGCCACGTCACGGCATCGCTCACACGGAGTTCCCGCATTGCTTGACTTGCAGTTGGTCAGATTCTCCGAGCAGGTGATGCAGAAAAATCCACCCAAGCCCGGCACGTCGGTGCAAAGCTTGCGAACCGCGTAACGAAGATATTCCTCTGTACGCTTGTCGCTTGAGCAGAGTGCGCCGTAGGAGTCGAGCCGATGTCCGAGAAGATCGGGATGCTTTTCGAAAAACGCAAGCGGCATACAGCGCGGCTCGTTGAGATAGAGAAAGATCTTGATGCCGTATGTCGCGGCTCTCTCGATCAGCTCACGCAGACGCGCCTGTCGCATTTCCCATCCCTCGGAATAGGAGAGATCAAACGGAAACGGCACCAGCTGATAGAGCGCAGCGTGCAGCCAAACGGCATTCACACCGACCCTTTGATACATCCGAAGCATCCTTTCGGGAAAGGAAAACGAAACGTCGGTGTCAAGTGCGGTTGCATAAAGCCCGCAGTAGGAATAGATCATGCGAATCCCATCCCCGCTTGTCGCGGACAAGGATTCCTCACCCTTTTCCTCTGCGTCAGACACGGAAAAGAAATCAAACGGGATCGCGCCTTCAAACAGACCGTCAAAGTGCTTTGTCATACATTCCTTGATCGCCGCCAGGCGTGCCTGTTGCGCGTCGTCAAGCGTCTCGGGATGCACGGGCGGACAGTGGGGCTTGAATCTGCCCAGCTTCACATACAGGAAGTCGTCCTCCTTGAGTACCGTTGCCAGCTGATCCTCGCTCCAACCAAGCACCGCCAGAAGCTGATCGTAAGGCAGGATCTGCCACGTATTGCGAATGGTGGTGATGTAGCCGCGCGAGCCCCAGCGCTCGGTATGCTGCTGCCGCGGAAGTCCCATCGACTCCGCCGTCTCACAAATCAGCGAAAGCGGCTGCCCAAGAGCAACCGCAATCCGTTCCGCGGGGACGGTCTCCCAAAGTCGGAAGACCGCCGCATGAAACCGGCTCGGAAAATGATCCAAGCGCAGCATTTGATCTTTTATAACAGGCAATTTTGAATATTCCATGTCAAAAAGAATCCTTTCCGAAAAAGCTCAACGAATGGCTTCTTCCAGATATTCCAGAGATTTTTCCACCATCTTCTTGCCCATCTCCAGGTTGGCGCGTTCCGCGCTCTTTGTGAACCAATGCGGGCGCTCGGGGAGACGGTCAAGATCCACGCAATCGGGATAGAGTGCCATCAGGATCGAGCTTTCAAACTCGCCTGCGTGGTCGTAGCCCGTCGCGTTCTGCACCGCGGTGCTCATGGTGGGAATGACCTTGATCCAATTGAAGGGATTGTTGTCACCCTCCAGCTGCTCATAGTAGTTGGCGTAATTTTCGCTTCCCCACCAGCCCTGTCCGAGCGTTTTCTCAAGATATGCCATGGTAGCGCGCTTGGCAGCCATGCGGTAGCAAAGCGTCATCGGCATCTCACTCTCCTGCTCGAACTGATGGTGAATGACAACGTAAATGTTGCGGTATCCCGCAGAAAGCAGGCTCATGAAGACATAGTAAACGTAGTTTTCAAATGCAGTCTCCTCGACGTGCACCGTTCCACTCTTGGAATCGCCCACGGCATAGCTCGAGGGGCTGTAGCTGATCGTGGGAGCCAGCATCAGCTCCTTTTTCTCCATCAAGCGCTTGATCAAGCCCTCGGCAACCAGCGTGTCACATCCGTAGGAGCAGTGAGGTCCGTGATATTCCACGGTTCCCGCCGGAATGACCAGCGGGATATTTTCCTTCTGTACGCGCTCCATTTCACGGGGAAAAGAATGATCCAAAATCATAATATCACCTCTCCGACATTCTTCAGAATGCCAACGTCGTATAATATGCAAGATTGGTCTGACGGTTGTCCAGTCTTCCGTACTGCACAACCACGGGAGCGGAGCTTTCCAGCTTCATCGCGTACTGGACCTCCTTCTCCACCACGTAGCCCGACATATCCGCGGGCTGATTCATGCGAAAGCATCTGACGCGCTGCGGCTCGACCGTCCACTCAATATCCGTGTAGGGATCCTTGTCGGGGAAAAACAGCTTGACCTTGATGTGCGCGACCTCATCGCTGTCGTTGACAACGATGACGCTTTCGTGTCCCTTCAGGACTCCCTCGCCCTCGGGCGGAAGCTCACAGTCGGGAATGATCCAATTCTTTTTTCCAACAATATTTTCCATGATCAGAAGCCCAATTCGATGATGCCTTTCTTGAGATAGTCGGTGTAGCTCTCAACACCGTTTTCCTTGATCGCGATACCCTTCTCCCAACGGCAGCCGAAGGTATCGCCCGAAATGAAGGTGTCGATCTGGAAGGTCATGTTCTCACGCAGGATGTAATCCGAGGAAGTCTCCATCCAGGGTGCCTCAACTTCGATCATACCCGTGCCGTGGCAGGGACCGTAGACGTAGTTCTTCTCATAGCCTGCATCCTTGAACATCTGCAGGAACTGCTGAGGAACCTGGTTTGCGGGGATGCCTGCCTTGAGCTGAGACTCGGTCCAATCGTGCATATGCTTGCAGAACTCGATGATATCGCGTCTCTCACCCTCAAGCTTGCCCATGCAAACGGGCAGACCGATCGCGGGAGAATAGCCGTCGATCTTTGCGGAAAGGTTGAGCTGAACGATGTCGTTCTTGCCGATCACCTTGTAGCTCGAGCGGGAGATCGCATGACGGGTGGAAGCCTCGCTGAAGACGTACATGGGAAGTCCCTCGTACTCAGCGCCCTGTTCGTAGATCACTCTCTGCGCGATACCGACCATCTGCAGCTCGGTCACACCGGGCTTGAGCGCCTTGATGACCTCATCGGTTGCGATCTCAACGATGCGGAAGCCCTCGCGGATGCAAGCCAGCTCGTTCTCACTCTTGATCTGACGGAGAGATACCATGATGTCGTTGCATCTGACAAGCTCTGCCTTCGGATATGCGTCCTTGAGTCCCTCGAAAATGGGAAGCGTGCACTCCACGTAGCTGCCCAGACCGATCTTGATGTGCTCGCCCGTCACGCCGATCGCCTTGAAGACGTCGTTGAAGGTGCTTGCCTGAAGCTCGGGATAGGAGGGGTCAGCAGACTCACGGAACTCACGAAGCACGAACACCTTCTCAAGCTTTCCGAAGTCCTTGCCGAACACGGCAGACTCGGGACCGACGAGCAGTGCCGCGTCGCCGCTTGCGCTGATGGCAACACCGGCTCTCTCAAAGAGCGGCCAGAAGCCGGAGAAATATCTTGCGTTTGCATAGTCGCTTTCGGTGGATGCAACGATCATCACGTCAAGACCCTTGTCTCTGAGCATCTTCGCTGCCTTCTGGATTCTTTCCTGATACTCCCAATCGGGAATGCAAATTCTGTTCATGGTTTTTAATCTCCTTCATAAAAAATTCTATACGATTATATTATACAATCTTTTTAATACTCTTGTATTTACATAATCGTCAATTTTTTTTGCATTTTCGTAAATTCATTTATTGACATACAAACAAAAACGTGATATAATACAGCCATGGAATACGTCAGCAAGCATTTGAAAAACGAAATATCGGTCACAGGCATCGTCACCCTGCATTTTTTTGAATTTGACAACGACTTTACCACGGTGAACGAAAGGCACCCATTTTATGAATTGGTCTTTGTCAACTCGGGAAAGCTGGACATTTTTTCGGAGGATTACAATGGTGTGTTGTCAAAAAACCAAGCCATCATCCACCGTCAAAATTCGCTTCATTCGATCAAGTGCGGCGGCGACACCCACCCGAACGTCATCATCATCGGCTTTGAGTGCGACGCGCGCATCATCGACCGATTCTCGCTCTCCCCCATCACGCTCGGCGACGGCGCGATCCAAAAGCTCGCCGAGATCGTCAAGGAGGGGCGCAACGTCTTCGCACCTCCCTACGACACGCCGACCTACAATATGAAAAAGAAAAAGAAGATGCGCTATGGCTCGGAGCAGACGTTGCGTATCCTCATGGAATATTTTCTCATTCTTCTCGTGCGGGAATACGGCGATTCCGAGAACGACGAGGAAGCCAGCGAGACGCCTTCGCACATTCAGGAGATCATCGATTACGTCGACGTCAACTACAGCGAAAAGATCAAGCTCGACGAGCTTGCCTTCCTCTTCAAGACCAACCGCGCAACGCTTTGCCGCGAGTTCAAGCGCGCAACCGGAAAAACCGTCGTCGAATACATCAATCAAAAAAAGCTGGAAATAGCCAAGCAACGGATCCGCACCACAAACGATTCCTTCACCAAGATCGCAGAGGATCTCAAATTTGATTCGATCCACTATTTCACCCGCTTCTTCAAAAAGCTCTCGGGGCTCACGCCCACGCAGTTTCGGAACGGCGCGGATGAATAAGGACGCGTTTTGCGGGGGAGGAGAACTTTTTTCAAAAGTTCTCCTCCCCCGCAAATTCTATATTCTTATTTGACGATTCTATACATATCGAACAGATCCATCTCAGAAACGGTGAAGGTGACCTTGCCGTCCCGGTAGGTGTAAGGCACGGATGCTTCGTCGGGCAGACGGCAGACGCACTTCGGCTCGAAATCGGTCTTGATGGTCACGGTGTAGGCTGGGATCATGCGTCCGTCCTCGGCGTCGCCGATGTTGACGGCACTGAGCAACCATTCGGCATCGTCACGGAACGCGATCAGCTCGACGAGCTTGGGCGCATCCGTGGTCACGGTCTGCGCGTCGGCGCTGTAATAGCGGCGCACGAGTCTCATGACCAGATCCTGATGCTGACGGTCACTGTAAAATTCGAACGGAACGCCCATCCAAACGACCTTACCCTTTCCGATCGCGCGCTCCATCACGGCGGGATAATCGGTCAGCACGCCGGGAGGATTGGAATGGATCGAAGCAAATCCCATGGGGTTTGTGGGATGGAGATAGGGCATTTTGAGCTTTGCCAGGATCACCGTGTCGTCCGTCACGCCCTTGATGAGCGGGTGCTTGTGAGAAAGCGAGAGCGGATATTTCTCGGTGAAGGGATAGAAAACCTCGTTGCCTGCCTCGGTGGGAGCGACGTAGGTTGCGGTGATGTCGGTATAGCCCTCAAGCTCGGCATCAAAGAAGGCCTTGAGCAGCTCGGGCGCCTCGGTGCCGCTGAAGCAGAGCACGCCGCCCTCCTTGACGTAATCCACTGCCGCATCGATCTGCTCCCTTTCCAAGCCTCCGAGGGCGGGCGCGAGCACGAAGGGATATTTCTTGAGATTGGAAATGCGGTTGTTGGAAACGACGCGATAAAGAAGGTGATTGGTGCTGAAGATCTCGCCTGCCTTGAAGGATGCCCAGAGGGTGGTGTAATTCTGACCTTGGGAATTGTATCTGCCCGTGATCGAATACCAAATACCGACGTCTCCGACCATGGTTCCCGTTTTGAGATACTTCTCATAAGGCATCTGCTTTTCATAAGCCGATGCGATCGTATCCGCGATGCGGATATCCACCGTTCCCACGGGGTCGATGGTATCCACCAGGAAGTTCGCACCGTGGTGTGCCGTGGTCAGGAGCGTAATCTGCGCCAGCTCGCGCGGGGTTTTGGTCAGCGTGTGCTGCGTCAGGTCCTTTGCAAAGCGCGTGACCATGTATTCAAACGGCTGGTTCGGAGTGACCGAATAATAATATTTCTGACTGAACGAATGCGCCATGATGTCGATGTATTGGTCGCCCGCCGCATAGGTACAGGTCTCGACCACACGCTCGTCCACACCGCATTTCCAGCTGCGGCAGATCGACTGCGCGTTGTTGTGGCTGATCGTGACGTTCGGCATCAGCTCTCTTGCCGAGCTCGAAACAAAGGCGGCGAAATCTCCCAGCCATTCGTATCTCTTCTTGCGGAAGAGTGCCGCATCCTCGCTCTCCATATCAAAGGCATCGGGGAGCGCGGTGATCCCGGTCTCCTTCTCAAACCTCTCGCGGCAGTGCTTGCACTGACAAATGTAGGGCCAATTGGTTTGGTCGAAGAAAAGTCCGTCGAGCGTCGGGAAGGTCTCGGCGATCTCGGCGATCTGCGCCTTGATGAAGGCGCGATAATCGGGATTGTTGGGACAGCAATAGCCATAGCGACTCTCGTTACGTGCAAACGCAGAGGTCATGGTCTTGCCGTCATCCAGCATTCCCCAATCGGGATGCATTTCCTCGTTGCGGTTGCTGTAAACCAGACTGTAATACCCCACGACGGAGATCCCGTTCTCATGACAAAGATCCACAAGACGGTTGATGGCGTCCTCTTTGCCCCGGAATGCCTTGTGCATCACACCGACCTTGGTGGGATAGTAATCCAATCCAACGTGCGTATGGATCTTCAGCATCGTTGCATCCACCTTGGCGGCCTTCAGATATTCAAGATGCCCCTCGGGTGTAAATTCGGAAAGAAATTCGTCGTTCCATTCCTCGATGTGCATATCGATCAAGGAACGGCGGTAGGTTCTTTTATACCATTGGTTTTCCATGGGGATTCCCTCCTTAATATTCTGTACGACTTTTCAAGCACGGCTTTTCCGCACTCTTCTTCTCTATTATACATGATTTTTTCAAAAAAACATCATCAATTTTGACCACATTCTTTTCTGATTTTGACTTTTTGTTGCATTATTGTTTAAAAAAATATCAAAAATCGAAAAAATAAATGCGCAAGAATTGCTTTTGATCCTTGCGCATTTTTTGATGTACCTCCCCTCAATGGGGAGGCTGAACCGCTTATCTGCGATTTTGATTGTTGTTCTGGTTGTTCTGATTGTTGTTTTGATTGTTGTTTTGATTCTTGTTCTGATTGTTGTTTTGATTTTGGCTGTTGTTTTGATTCTTGTTCTGGTTGTTGTTCTGATTTTGGTTGTTGTTTTGCATGATCGCATACTCCTTTGTAATTTAGAATTACAAGGACAGTATGCGTCCTTTCAGACGGATTTATGCGCCGTGCTTGAAAGATAGCGATTTTTGATCTCGCTCATCAGGTCGTGCATCAAGGAATAAAAGATCCAAACGGCGGCAAACGTCAGGGCGAACGAAATTAGCCAGATCCAACCGTAACGCAGCTGAAAGATCGCGTCGGCGATATTGACGACCGTGGCGGCTGCAAACAAAATGAAAATAACGGCAAAGCGTTTTGCAAATTCGCGGTGAAGCCGCTCCGTGGCTCTTTGAGAAAGCGTCTCTGCGAGAGCGTCACCCGCATATTCCACCGAAACCTCCTCGCGCATCCATTCAAAGATCACCTTGAGCAGGATCCAGACGAAGAGCAATGTGACGATCGCCTCTGCCGCTTCGAGAATCCGAAGCACCAAAAAGCCGTAGTACGCGTCGGTCTGATATAAAGCCGCCTCCGGCAAAAAGCTCTTTAAAAACCAAGCATTGACAACGAGCTGAACCGTGCTGACGGCTGTCAAGCCATAGCAAGCTGCACGGCACTTCCCTTCCGATGCCGCACGCCTTCCCCGGACGCGCAAAGCGATCAGCGTCAGGATCGCCGCCACGGCTCCCGGCAACGCAGTGTGATGGTCAACACGCAAATGAAAGGTGAACAAAATGGCAACGTTCAGCAGCAGAAAGACCGCCGAATAGCGTCGCACCGCCAACAGATCGGTCTGCGGAAGGATCTCGGTGACGTAGGCATTCCGCACACGTCCGATCCACTCATGCTCGCGCAAAAGATGCCTGCAGCAATTCAAAAACGATGCCAGCCAGATCACACCGATCACCGCGCAGATCAGTCCCGCCGCAAGGCGGAAAAGCTCAATAAACTCATACCAATCGAACAAAAAGCTTGTACTTTTCGCATCATGCTCAAACGAGGTCAGGATCGAAGCCTCCGGCAAAACGGAAAGCAGCGACTGCAGAACCACGAACACCGTACTGTGCCGGATCAGTCTCTCAAAGCGTGTTTTTCCGTTTTTTTCCGCGAGCAACGCTTCCCCGTCGTATTTTTCCGACAGCCGTTGCAATCCGCCAAACAAATCTCGGAGGGCGGGAATCAGCAACAGCCAACGGCACAAAAGCATGACGAAGGAAAACAGAAGAATGCTGACCGGACGCTCGTAGGGATTCATTTCGGCGGCACGCGCCGGCATGGCCACGTACAGCAGATAGGTCACAAGCAGCTCGCCCACACCGATGAAGAACAAGATCCGAAATCTTCGCATCGCGTCTCCGATCCTGTCATTCAGATCGGCAAGACGGTAAAGTCCCACCCACAGCAAAAGAAATCCGATCGCATCGGGCAGTACGTCAAGATACCCCACCACGGGATTGAACAGGAGAATCCCCGACAGTGCGATCATCCCAAGTCCCATTTGACTTCCTTTTATGCTTTGCATCGGTATTTCTCCTTTCCAAAAATTTCTTCTCAAAAGTTTTTTATTTCTTGCGCTTTTTGCGTTCCTTGCGCTCGTTGCGGCGACGCAGGAATTCCTCGGTCTGCTTTGTGGTATGCTCGACCGATTTCTGTTTGTTTTTCTCATAGGTATCCTGAATCCGATTGATCCACTCAAAGCGCGAGCGTCGCTCCGCGACCTCCTCGTCACCTGCGGGACAGATGTTTTTCATGCAAGAGATGAAGAGGAACAGGTTGCAGAAGATCCACACAAGATCCACGAGGATGATGGGAAGCGTCAGATACGCACGGACCTGCTCTGAAAGAAACGGCATCTTTGCAATGGCGGAAAGCAGAACGTAAAGCCCCACAAAGAGAGCGTTTCGAACCGCCGCCGTGGCAACGTGCAAAAGTCCGACCTCGGTCGCCAGCGCGCGAATGGCAAACAAAAGCGCAAAATGGAAGACCGTGATCAGTGCCAACGTGAGCCAATCCATCACCGCCGACAACATCGGATTGTCCAACGGCAATCCCCACAAAAGAAGGGTATTCAGATTTTGAAGTGTCTCAAGCAGCGCCGTCGCGAGCAGAGGAAACAGCAAATATTTTGCCCATGCAAAGGCGCGGTGATAGTGATGGAGCTGCCAAATGCCCCAAAGCATCGTGGCATATCCGATCAAAAGTGCCAATCCGCCAAAGCCGAGACTGTTGACGGTCATATACAGCACGAAGGCGATCAGATAGCCGAGAAACAGATAACCAAATCCCATGCTTCTATTCCATCCTTACTTCGCGCCGTTTTCGTTTCGCATACAGCAATTCTTATATTTTTTTCCGCTGCCGCAGGGGCAAGCGTCGTTTCTTCCGACCTTGGCACTTTCATTGACCACGGTACCGGCGGCACGCTTCTTCACCGTCACGCGGCGCGTACCTCCCTCTCGTCCCTCGGTGAGGGGATTTGCGACCTGCACTCTCTGGATCGGCTGCGAGCGGCGTACGACCGAAAGAATCGAACGCACGGTCTTCTGGCGAATATCGTCAACCATGCTCTCAAACAGCTCCGCGCCCAGGATTCTGTATTCGTTGACCGGGTCACGCTGTGCGTAGGATTGCAGTCCAACGTTGCTCTTGAGGTCGTCCATCATGTCGATGTGCTCCATCCACGCCGTGTCGACGTGTCTGAGAAGTACGGCACGCTCCACCTCGCGGAAGGTTTCCGCGCCAAACTGCTCCTCCTGCGCCTCATAGCGCGCCAATGCGCGACGTGCAAGTGCCTCGGCAAATTCGCCGCGATCCAATGCCGCCAGCTCCTCGTCGGAATAGCGGAAATCATCCTCAGTCGTCACGGTTCCCATGAAGTGCGTCCGCATAGAATCAAAATCCCATTCGTGCGGATCGTCACTGCGCGTGCAGCTCTCCACGACACTCTCGACGGCGGAAACGATCATCTTGCGGATCGTTTCGGAAAGATCCTCTCCGTTGAGGACGTCTGCACGCTGCTTATAAATGATACCGCGCTGCTGATTCATGACGTCATCGTATGCCAGCACGTATTTTCTGCGTTTGAAGTTGGATTCCTCGATTCTCTGCTGTGCGCTCTCAATGGCATTCGAAAGGATCTTGGCGTCGATCGGCATATCCTCCGGCATCTTCAGCGCGGTGACAATGCTCTGCAAGCGATCCTTGCCGAACAGACGCATCAGATCGTCCTCCATCGACAGATAGAACTTGGACTCACCCGGGTCACCCTGACGTCCCGAGCGTCCGCGCAGCTGATTGTCGATGCGTCGGCTTTCATGGCGCTCGGTACCCAAAATGAAGAGTCCTCCCGCCTCGCAGACCTTCTTTGCCTCGGGCTCGATCTGCTTTTTGTATTTTTCCACCAGCTCGCGGAAGACGCGACGCGCCTCCAGAATCTCCTCATCCTCGGTTGCCGCAGAGCCTGCGCATTGGGCGATCGCCTCCTCGGAAAACTCCATGGAGCGCATATCTGCCTTTGCCATAAACTCGGGATTTCCACCGAGCAGAATGTCGGTTCCGCGTCCAGCCATGTTGGTGGAGATCGTCACGGCCCCCGGCTTGCCCGCCTGTGCCACGATCTCTGCTTCTTTTTCATGATATTTTGCATTGAGCACGGTGTGAGGAATGCCCGCGCGCTTGAGTCGGTGCGAAAGCTCCTCGGATTTGTCGATCGAAACCGTGCCGACCAGCACGGGCTGGCCCTTCTCATGGCATTCCTTGACGCGCTCCACGATGGCGCGGTACTTCCCTTCCATGCTGCGATAAACGGCATCCGAATGGTCCACGCGGATCATCGGCTTGTTGGTCGGGATCTCCACGACGTCGAGATTGTAGATCTCACGGAACTCGTTCTCCTCGGTCAGTGCCGTACCCGTCATACCCGATAGCTTGCGGTACATACGGAAATAGTTCTGGAAGGTGATGGTGGCAAGCGTCTTGTTCTCCTTCTGCACCTGAACGCCTTCCTTCGCCTCGATCGCCTGATGCAATCCGTCGGAATAGCGTCTACCGGGCATCAGACGTCCCGTGAAGGAATCGACGATCATCACGCCCTTGTCGTTGACGACGTAGTCCACGTCCCGTTTCATACATCCGTGTGCGCGGATGGCCTGGTTGACGTGATGCGCGATTGTGGCGTTTTCGGGATCGGTGAAGTTTTCAAGACCGAAGAACTCCTCCGCGTGCTTTGCTCCGCGAGGGGTCAGAATGGCATTGTTCGCCTTTTCATCGACGATATAGTCCGCATTGATGTCGTCGTGGCTCTCCTTGTTGTCGAGCTCCTTGATGACGAATTTTTTCATGGTGCGAACCAGCCGCTCGGCACGCTCGTAAAGATCGGTTGCCGTATCTCCCGCGCCCGAAATGATCAGCGGCGTGCGCGCCTCGTCGATCAGGATCGAGTCGACCTCGTCGACGATGGCAAAGACGTGTCCGCGCTGTACCGTTTGCTGCTTGTAGATCACCATGTTGTCGCGCAGATAGTCAAATCCGAATTCATTGTTGGTTCCGTAGGTAATATCCGCACGGTATGCCGCCAGCTTCTCCTCGGGAGTCTGCCCGTGGACGACAAGACCGGTCTTCAAGCCCATAAATTCGTACACACGGCCCATTTCCTCCGCACCCACGCGCGCAAGATAGTCGGTGACCGTGACGATGTGAACACCGTCGCCCGTCAGGGCGTTGAGATATGCGGGAAGGGTTGCGACCAGCGTTTTTCCTTCACCGGTTTTCATCTCGGCGATCCGCCCCTGATGGAGCACGATGCCGCCCAGAATCTGCACGCGGAAGGGACGTTTTCCGAGCACACGGTCAGCCGCCTCGCGAACCGCCGCAAATGCCTCCGGCAAAACGTCGTCCATCGTCTCTCCCGCCTCAAGGCGCGCCTTGAGAGCAGGCGTCACCGCCTGCAGCTCCGCATCACTCATCGAAGCATATTTCTCCGCCAATGCGTCAACCGCGTCCGCGATGACGTTCAGCTTCTTGATCTGCCTTTTACTGTAGGTACCGAATATTTTCGTAAACAATGACATCTTGTGTTGCTTCCTTTCGGTCTTGGCTCAATTTTGAACAATTTGATTTCATTATAGCATAAAAAAGCATGGAAATGTATTATAATTTGTAAATTTTATTATTTTCTATCAATTTCCGCTTGCAGAAAGAAGAAAACTGTGCTATGATGTAGAAAGAATCAAGAAAGAGAGACTCGCATCCTATGAAATCCATCAACATCGTTCTTCACGAGCCCGAGATCCCGCAAAACACGGGAAACATCGCTCGCACCTGTGCCGCGACCGGCGCGGCGCTGCATCTGATCAAGCCGCTGGGCTTTGCCATCGACGACAAGAAGCTCAAGCGCGCAGGACTTGATTATTGGCATCATCTGGATATTACCTATTATGAAGGACTCGAGGATTTTTACGCAAAAAATCCCGATGCAAGAGTCTATTATTTCACCACCAAGGCAAAGCAGGTTTACACCGAGATCGACTATCCCGATCCCGTGTTTCTGATGTTTGGCAAGGAGACGAAGGGCCTTCCCGAGGAGCTGCTCGTCGAGCATCCCGAAGCCTGTGTGCGTCTGCCCATGAGAGAAGGCTTGCGCTCGCTCAATCTCTCCAACACCGCCGCAGTTGCGGTTTATGAGGTTTTGCGACAGCACAATTTTGAAGGCTTGAAGGAAACGGGAGAGCTGGCAAGGCTGAGCTGGGAAGGCTGACCCCCGAGAAAGGACAACTATGCAAAACGAATCCGTATTGATCGCCATGAGCGGCGGCGTGGACAGCAGCGTTGCGGCACTTCTCATCAAGCAAAGCGGTGCGCTCTGCATCGGTGCCACCATGCGCCTGCTCGACGCGCTTCCCCTTTGCGGCTCGCCCTCAAGCGACGACGTCTCCGACGCGCGACACATCGCCAAGCTGCTGGGGCTTCCCTTTCACGTTGCCGAGCTTTCCGAGCCATTCCGTCAATGCGTGGTGGACTATTTCGTCAACACCTATCTCGCCGGTGGCACGCCAAACCCTTGCGTGGAGTGCAACCGTACCGTCAAATTCGGCGCGTTTTTGGACGTGGCTCGCTCGCTGGGATGTGAACGACTTGCAACCGGACATTATGCAAAAATCGAGCGTGACGTCAACGGACGCTATCTGATCAAGCGAGCCAAGGACGACGCCAAGGATCAGACCTACGTCCTCTGGCAACTCTCACAGGAGCAGCTCGCGCGCACGCTTCTGCCACTCGGGGACTACACAAAGGACGAGATCCGCGAGATCGCCCAAGCAAACGGCTTTTGCAACGCACACCGACGCGACAGTCAGGACATCTGCTTCATCCCCGACGGAGATTACGTCGGTTTTATCGAAAGATACACCCAAAAAAGCTTCCCCACCGGCAATTTCATTGACCTTGAAGGCAACCTGCTCGGTCAACATCAAGGAATGCTGCGCTATACCGTCGGTCAGCGCAAGGGCCTTGGGATCGCCTTTGGGAAACCGACCTACGTCTGCGCAAAAAGCGCCGCTGAGAACACCGTGACGCTTGGAGACAACGATTCGCTCTTCCACCGCGATCTGACGGCGCACGACGTCAATCTGATCGCCGTTGACCGGTTGGATGCGCCCATCCGTGTTCAAGCCAAGGTGCGTTATGCCGCAAAGCCCGCGTGGGCGACCGTCGATCAGACCGACACCGATCGCATCCGTCTGTGCTTCGACGAGCCTCAGCGCGCCATCTGTCCCGGGCAGTCGGTCGTACTCTATGACGGCGATCTTCTCCTCGGCGGCGGAGTGATTGATTGAAAAACATCCGTAAACAAAGAGAGAAAGCATTTCTCGGTGCAATTCCGTGAAATGCTTTTTCCTTTTTTAAAAAGAAAATTCATCCTCACAAAACAGAATTATTTTGCAAACTGGAATTGACTTTTGGCTTGCAGCGTGCTATAATAAAGCAAAGGTTTCAGACCGATATCAACTTAAAAAGGACGGACGTTTTTTATGACAATACAATCCCGTCAAGCCTTTTTGAATCTGCTTGGTGTCCAAGAAATGCCGGAGCTTTACGGCAGAAATTTTGACACCGTGATGCGAGAATACGATCAATGCGGCGCATGGTTCCTCACCGATTCCTTTTTGGATCAGATCCAAGCCGATTTTTCAATGTTTGAGGAAAAATATGAATTCGTCAAGGCTTCTCTGGAAAAAGTGAGAGCCAACGAGCTCCTTGCCCGCCACTCCCTGCTTCTTTATCATATGCTAAACGATCGTACTGCGGGCGAGATCATCACCCCCGCACTCCCCGTTCCTCCCTGCGAGGAGGATCGCGTCGCCTATGAAATGTCGGCGTTCTTCGCCCAGCTCGCATTCGCGCCGAAAATGGCAGAATGCTTCCGCAGTCGCAAAGTTCCCGAGGAGGTCTTGCTCGTGACGATCAGAGACACCTTTGACGGCTCGCTTCACAACTATGCCAAACTCTTCCGCCGAGACGGCTTTGAGGCTGACCGCATCTTCCGTTGGAATCAGCGTCTGATCGACTGCACCATCCTTCACATCGGCGTGCTCAACTTTGAAATGCGGATGAAATTCATCGAATCGGCGGTGGTTTTGCGCAACCAATCGGGCGAGTTTGCCACGCTCGTCCACGATCACCCCATCTCGAAAAGCGGCATTGTCTCAGGCTCTGCGGGAGCATCCGACACGGCTTTTTTTCGCTTCTTTAACCGAAACCGAGGACTATTACGAGGGCTACCCCGTCGACACGCGAAATGCCGTGGCATTGTTTGAAAAGAAGCGTTATCCCAAATCGGAATGGGAACTGTTCCTCGGGGAAACCGATCCCGTCATCAGCGTACACATCCCCCCGAGCAAGAATTTCACACCAGAAAACATGGAGGCGGCGTATGCCGAATGTCTGCGCATTCTGGAACGCTCCTTCCCCGAATACAAGCCTCGGGCATTCTATTGCCACTCTTGGCTGATGGATCCGCAGCTGCGCGAAATGATGCGCTCCACGTCAAACATTCTCGCCTTTCAGGAAAAATATCTGCGCTTTCCCAATCCTTCGGACGGAAGCGCCGTCCTAACCTTCCTCTTTGACGATCCCACGATCACAAAATGGGAGGATCTGCCCGAAAACTCCTCACTGCAACGCAAGGTCAAGGCGCATTATCTCGACGGAAAATTCATCTATGAGCCTTGCGGCTTCTTCCCGATTGACGAGGTGAAGCACTGACGCATCACAAGTATCACCAGCCACACTCCAACAAAAATCACATTCGACAAAGGAGAAGCCATCATGCTTTGGCAAAATTTACGCGAAGAAGAATTTTATGACGCGGTGGAAAAATGCGGAAAGGTCTGCATCATTCCCATCGGCTGCATCGAAATGCACGGACAGCATCTGCCCGTCGGAACCGACACGATGACCTGTCAATACATTGCCGAAAAAGCGGCAGAGATCGAGCCTGTCATGGTCGCGCCCGCCGTTTGGTATGCCGACGTACAGGGGCTGACCACATGGAAAGGCACGATCAATTTCTCGATCCCGCTCATTTTGGAGATGCTGACCGAGCTTTGTGCCGAGATCGCACGAAACGGCTTCAAGAAGATCGTGCTTCTCAATGGTCACGGCGGCAATATTTCGGTTCTCAATACCTTCGTCCGCAGTACGATGAAGGACAAGAAGGATTACGTGGTCATGACACGCAACGACTTCTGCTATGAGGTCAAGCACCTCGTGCAGGATCTCGATCGCGGAGAGGTTTTCCCCGAGCTGACCGAAGAGGATATTGCCTACGTGCGCGACTTTGTTGCGAGCGGAAGCGAACGCGGTCACGCCTGCGTCAACGAAACCTCTGTCATGATGAAGATCAGCCCCGAAACGGTGCGCCTTGACCGTTGTGATGCCGTGGAAGGCAGAAGCAACCATAAGGCAGATTACCTCTACAATGTGGGCTTTAAGGAATGCACCCGTTTCTGGGGCATCAATCAGCCCAATTCCTATCACGGAACGGCGCCCTACGGCGCCAACGAGCGCATCGGCGAGGTCATCCTCAAAAAGAGGATCGACGCGCAGGTCGAAGCCTGCCGCGCCATCAAAAAGGACGATCAGATCCTTGAGTGGAACGAAGAATGGAATAAAGCTTGGTAAAAAAACTCCTACGGTAGAAATAAAACTACCGTAGGAGTTTTTTACGTTAAACGTGTGGACACCAACGCGCTTTCAATACCCAACCTGTCTCAGTCCTCGATCTGCGGTGCGCGAACGATGCGACGGTCGGTGAAAACATCGGTCTCATCAGTGCTACGTGTGGAAAATTCGGAGATCACCGCGCCATCCTCGCCGGCCTGGAACCAGTGCCAGGTCTCGGGCATGATGGTGTACTGCTCACCCGGATTGAGAACCACCTCGTGGAAGACGCTGACATCGGTCTTGGGGAGCTTGCCTTTGATCTTCTCGCGGCAGCCCTCGCCCGTAACGTAAAGATATACCTTACCCATACGGCAACGGAAGGTCTCCTCCTTGCCCTCACATCCCGCGGTGGGCGCGTGCTTGTGCTCGGGGCAGGTCTGATAGGGCGTGAGCACCATTTCCTTGGCGCAAACGCGCTCGGTGTTGATGTAGGTCAGGATCTGAAGTCCGACGTCCTCAACCATATCAAGTCCGAAATCGGCGACCTCAATATTCTTTTTTTCGGCTTCGCTGATCACAATTCCCGCCTTGGCATAATACTCCAGCGCGGCCTTTACTTGCTTTTCATAAAGCTCTCTTTTCATGGTAAAATCCTTTCTTTTACACAAATTTTATCAAAAATTCAAAGCATCTCCAACAGCTTCTCGTAGCGATCCATCAGCCATGTATATCCCTCGTCCGAGAAATGCGCGTTCATACCGCCGCCCAGAGAGATCCCTTCATCCATCCATGCACGGTGCGCGGGGATATAGAAGCTGATGCCTGCATTGTAATAATTGTTGAAGCAAGGGATCGAGTGCCGGCGGCAGACCTCCTCCATTGCCAACACGTAGTCCAATTCACCAAGACCGATCTGATTGGGAGCATCCCAACGACGGTAGTTGGTCATAAACAGGAGCTTTGCCTTGGGATATTTCTCGGCAAGACCGCAGATCATGGTATTCAAAGCGCCCTTGAAGGTGTAAATATCGGTGTCGCCATTCTCACCGATCGGGATATTCAAACGGCGATCGTTTGCACCGCCCAACACCACGACGTAATCTGCACCGTCCTGCATTTCCGCATAACGTACACACATCGGCGTCTGCTTTTCCACATCCTGCATGGCAATGGCATTGCCGTTGATGCCGTAGTTATAGCACTTCATATCATGCTTTTTTGCCAGCTTGTTCACCCACGTCACTTCATTTCCAAGCACGTTTCCGTGAATCAGACTGTCTCCGATAGCAACGATGGTCTTTCCGTTCAAAGCGCTCTTAGTTTCCATAGACATACTTCCTTTATAATGTAAATATTTAGAACAAATTTATTTTATCATATCATGGAATAAAAGTCAATAGATTTTTATTTGTAAAACATAAAAAGTAGTATCCCCAAAGAATCTGAGAAAAAAAGAGAAAGCATGACTCGGTTTGTAGCCGTGTCATGCTTTCCGGATTTCTTATTTTCTCTTGATCAGCTTTGCCTTGAAGCCGTTGCCCACGCCGGCGGCATTGGCATCGTCGGTGTCAATGTGCATTTCCAGACGGAAATTCTTGTGGACGCGGATCTGTACGTCATAGAAAAGACTTCTTCTCTCGCCGTTCATTTCAACGTCGACGTATTCGCCGTCCTTCACGCCAAATTGCTTACCCTCTTCCTCGCTCATGTGAATGTGGCGGTTGGCGATGATGCAGCCCTCGGTCAGAGTCACCGTTCCCTTCGGACCGATGATGGTGACGGGAGCCGAGCCCTTGACGTCGCCCGACTCGCGGACGGGGGGCTTGACCTTGAGGGTGAAGCTGTCTGTGCGAGAGATCTCAACCTGCGATTGCTTTCTCTCGGGACCGAGAACGCGAACGCCCTCGATGGCTCTCATCGAAGGTCCGACCAGTGTCAGAACCTCCTTGCAAGCATACTGACCAGGCTGGGACAGGTCCTTGCACTTGGTGAGCTCATAGCCCTTGCCGAACAGAATATCGACGTGCTCTCTTGACAGATGGATGTGACGGTTGGAGATTCCCACAGGGACCTCGTCGTTGCTCCCCGTCTCTCCGCTCTTCACTGCGTTGACGATGGTGTCTATCAATGCCTTGATTTCTTGTTCCGTGTAGCCCATAATCTACCTCATTTGATCAAATAATTCTGAAGCTGTCTGCCATCACGCATCTGCGCTTTCTCGTGAAGGAGCGCGCCGAGGTGATGCCTTCTCCGGTGGGACCTGCGATGGTGAAGGTGGTGTGTCCCTCTCCACCAAAGCCGATGCCGGCATAGGAAGGTGCATTCTTGACGAAGATCGTGGTCTCAACCGCTCTGGCAAATGCCGAAAGGTGGTCGATGTTCTTCGAGTGCATGTGCGCGGTATGTCTGTTTCCGTGCTCTGCCTTAACGGCGAGCTCGATCGCCTCGTGAATGTCGCTGACGCGAACGATGGGAAGGATCGGCATCATCAGCTCATGCTGAACGAAATCGTGCATGAAATCGGTCTCGCAAATGACGCAACGGACCTCCTTGCCAACCTTGACTCCGATCTTTGCAAGCAGCACGTCGGCATCGCGGCCAACGCAATCACGGCTGACGGTCTTGACGGTCTTTCCCGCCTTGTTGGTCTTTTCCACCAGCACGACCTTTGCCAACTGATCTGCCTGTTCCTTGTTGATCAGGTACGCGCCGTTCTTTTTCATCTCTGCGATCAGCTGATCTGCGATGTTACGGAAGGCAAATACCTCCTTCTCGGCAATACAGGGGAGGTTGTTATCAAAGGTACATCCGTCGATGATGTCCTTGCCCGCCTTGACGATGTCTGCGGTATCGTCGACGATAACGGGGGGATTGCCCGCGCCGGCGCCGATCGCCTTCTTACCCGAAGACAGCACAGCCTTCACAACACCGGGGCCTCCGGTGCAGACCAACAGACGGATCTTGGGGTGCGTTTGCATGATATTGGCGGTTTCCAGCGTCGGCTTGACCATCGAGCAGACCAGAACCTCGGGTCCGCCTGCCGCACGAGAAGCACGGTTGACCAGGTCGACTGCGTAGTTGGAAACGCAGATTGCATTGGGGTGCGGGTTGAAGACCACGCCGTTTCCTGCCGCGATCATACCGATCGAGTTGCAGATGACGGTCTCGGAGGGATTGGTGCTGGGGGTGATCGCACCCACCACACCGAAGGGAGCCATCTCGGTCAAGGTCAGACCGCTGTCTCCGGTTCTTGCCTCGGACACGATGTCCTCGGTTCCGGGAGTCTTGTCGGCAACCAGAATATGCTTCAGTCTCTTATGCTCCACCTTACCCATACCGGTCTCGGCAACGCCCATTTCCGCCATGATTGCGGCCTCGGCAACGGTCAGGCGACGAATTTCGGTGATGATCTTCTCTCTCTGCTCCACGGTCATGGCACGTACGGCACGGTAACCGCGATCAGCAGCCTCGATGGCGTCGTTCATATCGTCATAAATGCCCAAAAGCGTTCTTCCGCAATAGGTTGTGGAGGTCCACTTTTCCGCACTGCCCTTTTCGGCAACGGCGCCTCTTACAATATTTTCAACAATCTTTCTGATTTCAGCCTCAGTGATGTTAGCCATATGCTTTCCTCTCCTTATTGTTCAGCCAACGTCTGCGTATCGATCGCGATCATATACTCCTCATCGGTGGGAATGATCCACGTGGCAACCTTGGCGCCCTCTTTGGTAATGTCAAACGGGATTCCGCGCGTAAAGTTTTCGTTTCTTTCCTCGTCGATCTCAATCCCGAGATAATTCATATTCTCACAAACAGCCGCACGGATGTTTGCCTGATTTTCTCCGATTCCCGCGGTAAATACCAACGCGTCCAGACCGTTCATCTCGGCAGCATACGCACCGATGTGCTTCTTGATGCCGTTGACGAGAATACGGAATGCCAGAATGGCACGCTCGTTGCCCTCCTTGGCAGCTGCCGTCACGTTGCGGCAGTCGTTGGAAATGCCGGAAATACCCAAAAGTCCGCTCTTCTTGTTGAGAATGTCCTCAACCTCCTGTGCGGTATATCCCTTGGTCTTCATCAGATAGGTGACGACCGTCGGGTCAATGCTGCCCGAGCGTGTACCCATGGCGATTCCCTCCTGCGGGGTAAAGCCCATGGAAGTGTCGATCGCCTTGCCCCCGTCGACCGCAGTGATGGAGGATCCGTTGCCCAGGTGGCAGGTGATGATCTTGAGCTCCTCGATCGGCTTGCCGAGCGCCTTTGCCAGCTCTGCGCTGACGTATCTGTGGGAGGTACCGTGGAATCCGTAGCGACGGATGCGGTCCTTTTCATAAAATTCGTACGGAATGGCATATACGTATCTGTAATCCTCAATGTCCGAATAGAACGAGGTATCAAATACGGCAACCTGCGTGACCTCCGGCATGAGTGCCAGGCAAGCCTTGATGCCTGCGATGGCAGGAGGTCCGTGCAAAGGATTGATCGGAACGATGCTTTCGAGATATTTGATCACGCTCTCGGTGATCCTGGTCGACTGCTTGAGCTGCTCGCCGCCGTGTGCCACACGGTGTCCCACCGCGTCGATCTCCTTGACCGAGGCGATCACACCGTAGGTCTTGGAGGTCAGAAGCGAGAGCACCTTTTCAAGGGCAACGCCGTGATTGGGAAAATCCGGCTCCTCATAATAGGGCTCGGCATTCGGACGCTTGTGCGTGATCGTGCCGCCGGCACCGATGCGCTCACAGGTTCCCTTTGCCAACACGTCACGGTTTTCCATATCAAACAGCTGATATTTCAACGAAGAGCTTCCGGCATTCAACACCAATATCTTCATATCGTCCCCATCCTTCTATCTAAAAATCAATAAATCAAACGAATCTGCTTTTCAGCAAAGAAATTTTTCCAAGCCACACTCGGCTCCACGTCTGTCACCACCGTATCGATCTGATCAAATTCGCAAAGATTCACAAACGACACCTGATCGAATTTGGTGTGGTCGACCGCGAGAACGACCTCCTTTGCAGAGTTCAGGAAGATCTTTTTGAGATCTGCGATCGTCTCACGCGTGTCGGTCACGCCCTTGAGCATATCCAATCCCTTGCAGGAAAGAATGGCGTAATCCACGTTGTATTTCGCCACCGATTCCTCGGAAACGCTGCCGTAATAATACATCGCGTCGGAACGGTAAAGCCCGCCGGTCGAAATGATATTCCAATCGCTTCCCTGCGGCATCTCCAAAAGTGCCGCGACAGAGTTTGTGATGATCGTCAGATTCTGCTTGTGAAAGATGCTTTTCACGGTGAAAAGCGCCGTTGTGCTGGCATCCAGCAGCAGGCTGTCGCCGTCGTTGATCATCTCTCCGATCAACTCGGCAATATATTTTTTTCCGCTGACGTTGGTCTGCTTTCGAACAATATAAGGCAGATCACTGGTCATATTGTCGTTGCGAACCGCACCGCCGTAGGTCTTTTTTGCATGACCGTCGGCTTCCAGCTTTTCAAGATCTCGGCGGATGGTTTCCTCGGTGACCTCGTACTGCTCCGCGAGCTCACTGACGACCACCTTGCCGTCCATCATCAATTTTTGGAGGATCTCTCCTCTTCTTTCAATCGGTAACATATTCACCTATCCCTTTACAGGATCGAAGCCCAAAGGCTCGGATCGGGATTCGGGATAACAGAACTGTCAAGCAGGAGTCCATCCTTGCCGACAACGTTCTTTGCCGACTCGATGGCTGCCGAAACCGCGGCAACGTCACCGGTCAGGAGCATATAGGATTTTCCGCACATTCCGCGTGCGATGCGAAGCTCGATCAAAGCCACGTCACTCGTTTTTGCCGCAGTATCTGCCGCCACAATGATCGCGGGTGCCGAGAAGGTCTCAAGCACGCCGAGTGCCTTGACGGCGCCCACGGCAGCTCCACCGTAAATGGCGGGAAAAATATCCTCGTGAGGATTGCCGAGCACAAAGAAGTCGGTCAAATGGTCGCCCAACTGCACCTTTGCCGCATCCACGGCTGCGCGCACAGCGGAAAGCTCCCCACAGATCAGGGTGATATATTTACCGGGACAAACGACCGACGACTGCAGAATCTCCACGCTCGCGGTCTTGATCATCAGGTCAGCGGCAGTAATACCGGCGGATACCGTTTGGTATTCTACCATGCCAAGCGCTTTGTTTGCCATCTGTTACACCCTCTCCTTCGTTTTTTTGTGATGCTTGAGCTCCACCGTCACAAAACGGTCGGTCACCTCGGTGACAGTACCGTCAAACGGTGTATGGATCGCCGTGCCAAGCTTTGCGGGATCGAACGTAGCGATCATCTCGCCCTGCGCAACCTCTTGTCCGACGGACACCGTTGCAGCAGCGGGCGCACCGATTCCCTGCGAAAGCATCAGCTTGACGCAACGCGGCTCAATCTCCACGTCGATCAACGGCGCGGGAAGATCGTATTTGGTTAGTCCCAATCTTGCAATCAGACGGGACATCGATACTTTTCTATACTCTCTGGTGGGATTCACAGAAGCCGCCGCAAGCTTGGGCGGATTGATCCCGTTTTTGCGAAGCTCTCCCTTGGTTGCCGCAATAATACCGGCAGGATTGAGCTCCTGACCACAGGAATACATTTCGCAAAGTCCGCAAGACGAGCAGGAAAACGCACCGAGAAATGCTTCTGCATCCGCGGCAACACCCGATGCCGCCGCGCGCATCAGCTTGTGCGGCTCAATGGGCTGCCCCATGATGTTTCTCGAGCAAAGGTCGGTACAAATGTGGCATTGACAGCACGCTGCCATCGCACGCTTGACGCTGATGCTCAGGGGAGTCAGCTTCTTTTGTACAACGCGTGCATTCTTGGGAAACACCAGGATCGCATTGGTCGTCTTGGTGACACGATCGGTCTCGGTGGTTACCCTTCCCGTCATCGGTCCGCCCGAAATGATCGCAAAATCGCGCACCGTTGCGCCGCCAACCATCTCGATCACCTCTCCAAAGGTCACACCGAGAGGCAGCTTGAGCGTACAAGGATTCTTGACCTCTCCCGAAACGGTCACATATTTGTGTGTGACGGGAGCATCCTCCTTCCACGCACGATAAACGTTATAGACGGTTTCAACGTTATAAACCACGCATCCCACCGAAATCGGAAGCGCGCCGGGCGCGATCACGCGTCCCGTCGTCTCATAAACCGTAATGACCTCGTCTCCCGCGGGATAAAACTCCTCCAAAAGAGAGATCTCCAGCTTGGAAAATTCGCTCAAATGCGCGCGAACCGCCTTCACCGTTTCCACATATGCCTTCTTCACCGCGATGATCCCGCGATCCGCACCCAGCGTGTCAACGATCTCCTGCAGAGTCATCAGGATCTCGCGCGGATAACGCGCCAGAAGCTGACGATGCGGTCTGAGCAACGGCTCGCATTCGGCACAGTTGAGGACCACGGTATCTGCCGCCATATTCAATTTTGCATAAGACGGAAATCCTGCGCCTCCGGCACCCACGATGCCCGCCCGACGCATGAGCTCCTGCAAACGGTCAAACTCCATTTTGCGCTCCTCTTCTTTGGATTAAAATCAAGCTTCGTCGACGATACCGACGATTGCGGCATCAACCGGTGCGCCTTCGAGATTGCAGCCGATTCTTGCCGCCGAGCCTCTTGCCACCAACACCGTCTCACCGATTCCGGCACCCACGTTATCAATGGCGATAAACTCATCCTTCACTTCCATGTTTTCAAACGGACGGACGATCAAAAGCTTCTGTCCGACCAGCTTTTCGTTTTTGCGGGTGGCAACGATACTGCCAACCACCGTTCCGATCACCATATTCACAAGATTCCTTTCGTAAATATTCGTTTTGCGTATCTGCGCCGAGCACCGATTCCCTCGGTATTCCGCGCAAGGCACGCAAGACGGGATGATGGAAAGCGACTGTGTGTCGCAGCCGCTTTCCAACCCTTGGGTGCCAGATCTTACTTCAATGCGGGAAGAATCTTCTCAACATCGTTGTGGGGTCTGGGAATGACGTGAGTTGCAATCACTTCGCCCAGTGCACCTGCTGCTGCAGAACCGGTCTCAACCGCTGCCTTTACGGCACCGACGTCACCGCGAACCATAACGGATACCAGTCCGGAACCGATCTTCTCGGTGCCGACCAGCTCAACGTTTGCTGCCTTCAGCATTGCATCTGCAGCCTCAATTGCGGCTACGAGACCGCGGGTCTCAACCATTCCTAATGCCTGTTGTACCATTTTAATAGTCTCCTTTTTCATTATTTCTTCCGTACCTGCCTTTGCCTGTACGGGGTTGACCTGTTGTTTTTTGGTTGCCATCTTACAGCCCTCCTTCATCGCTTGCCCGTCATACGGGATGCGCTCAGCTGAACCATACGCTGCGTTTCTTCATGAGGGTTGGGAATGACGGTGGAAGCCATGACGGGAGCGTGGCCCTGGCGCTTTGCGCACTCCACAGCCTCCGTGACGTCCGAAACCGATCCGGTGACGATCACCGTGACCATTCGTCCGCCCAGCTTCCTCTCCCACGTGACAAATTCCACGCCGGAGCTTTTACACATTACGTCGAGTGCATCGACCGCCGCAACGACACCCGATACCTCGATAAATCCCAAGGCCTTCATTGTCGTTTGCCTCTTTGTGTGCCGATCAGCTCAGCTTGGGAAGAATCTTTTCAACGTCGTTGTGGGGTCTGGGGATTACGTGCGTTGCGATCACTTCGCCGAGTCTGGAAGCGGTTGCGGAGCCTGCCTCAACTGCTGCCTTCACTGCGCCAACGTCGCCGCGTACCATAACGGATACCAGTCCGGAGCCGATCTTCTCGGTGCCGATCAGAACGACCTCTGCTGCCTTGACCATTGCGTCTGCTGCCTCGATTGCTGCAGTCAAACCTCTCGTCTCGATCATACCCAATGCTTCTTGTGCCATTTTTCTTTACCTCCAAAAAATGAATGTGTTTTATTTTTTATTTTTTTATTTTTGAAATTAGTTTTTGTCAAACGCGTTGAGCGACAGCATCTTCTCGGATCCGTCCTCCATGCTCGCGATGACGTGCTTGGTAACCACTGCCGAGATCTTTTCGACCTCGACTGCCGCTGCCTCGACTGCGGCGGTAACGTCCTCCACGCTTCCGCGGAATTTCACCAAGACCTGCAACGGTACGGGAAGCCCGTCCGGATTTGCCGGCTTGTTTTTATCAAAGGGCTCTACGGTCACGTTCGCCGCCTTGCAGCCTGCATCACAAGCCGCAAATGCCGCAACGAGTCCGTAAACCTCGATCATTCCGACTGCTTTTCCCATTTGCTAGTCCTCGCTTACGGAATGATAGCGATCTTCAATCCATCCTGACGCAGATTGGTCTGAAGTGCCTCGTTTGCCTCCGCCAGACTGAATCTGTGGGTGATCAGCTTATCCAGCGGCAGTCCGATCGCCTTTGCTCTCTTGAGGAAATCAAAGGTGGTCGCGTAGTCGCGTGCGGTGTAGCACCAAGAGCCAACCAGCGTGATCTCCTTCGCACAAAGGTCGAAGTGAGGATTGATGGTCGAATCTCCGCCGTTGATGAAGAAGCCCAGCTCGCAAAGTCCGCCGCCGTTGCGGATGAACTTATAGACGTTGGAGTGTGCAACAGCCGATCCGGTGCACTGGAATGCAAAATCAGCAAGATATCCGCCGAAGGATTCCTTCACGCCGTTTGCCAGCGCGTTGACGTCAGCGTAATTCTTGAAGTTCACGGTTCCCGTTGCGCCCATCTTCTTCGCAAATTCCAATCTCTGCTCGTTGCCGTCCACTGCGGTAATGTTCTCCACACCCATCGTGCGAAGAACCGCGATGCAGATCAGACCGATCGGTCCGCATCCCTGCACCGCAACGCGGGAGTTGAAGCGAAGAATTCCGGTCATCTTTGCTCTTTCCACTGCGTGAACCAGCACAGCCGCGGGCTCGATGAGAATTCTCGAATCGAGGTCCAGATGGCTGACATTGAACACGGTGGAGCCCTTGCGAACGACCAGATAATCAGCAAACCAGCCGTTCAGATGTACGTTATCGTCTGCCATCAGACCGTAGCAGTCTGCGGAGCCGACGTTCTGCTTATTGAGGTCATACATTGCGATCTCGGGATCGTCTGCAAAGGTCAGACAGGTGACGACCTTGTCACCGAGTCCGAGATCCTTGCCGGCGCTGTCCTTCTTGACGTTCTTGCCAATCTTGACGATCTCACCCGTTCCCTCGTGACCGAGAACGACGGGAATCAGACCGAAGGGATCGCGCTTGAACTCGTGTGCGTCGGTACCGCACACGCCGCAGCCCTCGACCTTGACCAGAATTTCGTCATCACCGATTTCGGGGATCGGAAATTCACGGATCTCAAATTTTTCCTTTTCCGTCAACACTGCCGCGCGCGAGGTCTTGGGGATCGCTCCGCCGCTTGCCGCGGGCTTTGCGCCTCCCTGCATTCCTGCAATAACCTGGCGGACAATGGACTCAATTCTTTCCTGTTCCGTCATAGTGTATATATTCCTTTCAAATAAAATACTCACCGAAAAGCTTTTTTCCGTACGCGGAAAGTGCGGTGTCCTGCTCCTCACTTCCCCCGCTGACACCCAGACCGCCGAGGATCTTTCCGTGTGCCTCAAGCGGATCTCCTCCGCCAAAGATCCCGATCCTGCCGCCGTTGGTGTGCTGGATTCCGTAAAGAGGTCCTCCGGGAGCCGCAAGTGTTGCCAGCTTCTTCGTGGACATCTTCAGCGCCACCGTGGTGTATGCCTTTTGAATGGCAATATCACGGCTGGCGAGGTAGGAGTCGTCCATACACTCACAAAGCTTGAGGTTTCCGCCCTCGTCGGCAATCGCCACGACCGCCTTCACGCCCATCTCGCGAGCCTTCTCCTCCACCTTCTCGGCAAGGAGCTTGGCATCGGCAAGCGTGATGCGCTCAATCGGCTTTTTCTCTCTCACGGGAGCTTCCTGTTGTGCCGCTTGAATGCTTTTGACAGCTTCTCGGACAAGCCTTTCAATATCGGTACTCATCGCAGTATCCGATCACTTGCCGAGCGCAGCAAGCACCTTCTTGGTGATCTCTGCGATCACTTCGCTGTCGGCTGCGGAGGAAGAGCCGCAGGAGCAGCTACCGCCGCAGGAGTGGCAGCTGGGCTTGCCCTGCTTTGCATTGGGGCAAAGATCTGCGGGATGCTTACCCTTCAGACCGAACTGACGGCGGATCTCATACAGTCTCTGAACCTGAGACTCGGAGAGTTGCTTGGGACCGCCCAGCATCTTGGACTGGTAGAGGAGCTGTGCGTAGAATTCCAGAGACTCCATCTTGTGATATGCGCTCAAGAGAGAATCCGAGAAAGCAAGTGCGCCGTGGTTTGCGAGCAGCACTGCATCATAATACTGCAGATACTTGGAAACCGCATCCGGGATCTCCTCGGTCGAGGGGGTGCCGTACTCAGCGATCGGAACGCATCCGAGAGCGATGACTGCCTCGGGCATGATCGGCTCGGTCAACGGAATGCCTGCGATTGCAAAGCTGGTTGCGTACAACGGATGTGCGTGAACCACGCTCTGAACGTCGGGTCTCTCCTTGTAGACTCTCATGTGCATCTTGATCTCGGAGGAGGGCTTGAATCCCTTGTTCGCCTGAATGACGTTTCCCTTTGCGTCGACCTTGCAGATGTACTCGGGTGTCATGAAGCCCTTGGAAACACCCGTGGGGGTGCAGAGGAATTCGTTGTCGTTCAGCTTGACGGAGATGTTACCGTCGTTGGAAGCGACCATTCCCTTTGCGTAAATTCTCTTTCCGATCTCACAGATCTGTTGTTTGATTTCGTACTCTGTCATTTCCTTTATCTCTCCTTCAAAAGATTTTGGTTTTATTTGTTTTACAATGATATTGTACCATTTTTTCTTGGTTTTGTCAATACTTTTTCAAAAATAATTGTGGTTTTTGTTGGTTTTTGGAGTTGAAAGTTGTGGTTTTTGTCCAAATCAATCCTTCAGATATTCCAAAATCGCGTCGATCCCCTCTCGCTTCTTGGAGGAGGTGTAAAAAATCGGATCGCAGCCGCAAATCTCCAACCATACAGCCGCGCGCTCGGGGCGAGCGTCAGGCGCGTCGCATTTGGTCACCACACCGATGACGGGGCGGTTCGCAACGGGTGCGCATGCGGGAGGAAAGATGCAAAATTCATCATTTGCGGCAACCACCAGAGCCACCACGTCAGACTCGTAGGAATAGACCGCCAGAGCGCCTCCGAGGTCATTGCCCTCGGTGTACTCTCCCGGTGTATCCATGAACGTGTCGGAATAGTCGATGTATTGCGTCTTGCGATAGACGATCTCCTCTCCGCGCAAGGCCTCGATCAAGGTCGTCTTTCCGCCGCCGCTTTTGCCCATAAAGATGATTTTTTTCATAAAACTCAGGTCTTGGTGATCTCGCAAACCGAAAAGCCAAGCTTTTGCTTTGCGTAATCTGCCGCGGCAGTGATTGCCGCTTCCACCTCGGAAACACTTCCCACCACGATCAACGTACCCGAGAAGCGATCGACAAATCCGACCTCCGCACCCGAAGACTTGAGCGAAATGTCCGATGCAATGATCGCGTATTCGCTCGGTGTCATGGTCATGATTCCAATGGCGGATTTTTGGGAATAGTCCACCGCGGGATCAAGACCCAGCTTGCGATAAAGCGTGGAGTCGGGATTGGCGATGATGTGCGCCAGCGTGATCTGCTTACCCGGGACGATCTCCTGTATAATTCGTTGTTTGTTTTCGTAAATATCGTTCAAGACATTCACCTCTTTCTTTATCCGCCGATCACGGCTTTGAGCCCCTCGCGCTCGGCGACGCGGCGCAG
>JAZSJS010000048.1:0-8015 GCA_045534435.1 Eubacteriales bacterium | reverse complement strand
TTGGCCATTAGTATTGTCTTCCTAAGACCGCTTGGCCTCCGACTTTAATTCAATTATACAACAAAGCAAGCGGATGCTCAATACCTTTCGGTAAAAAGCATCCGCTTTTTTTCTTTTTTGCCTATCTTAATGAGACAGCCCCACCTTTCAAAACTTTTACCGCGTTTTACGAACAGACAAAAGCATTCATGCTCTGCCACGAACCTTTATTCAGGGCATGAGGGGGGATGCCTGTCCCTACGGGTTTGCAATCATTTAAATGGTTGTGCGAATATCGATTGTATCGCGATGAGTGTTCGTTCGCGGGAGGGGAACCCCCTCCCCTACGAGCTTGAGAAAATTTTAAGCATCGTGCGTTATCCGTGCAAAACAACATATGTGGAGCGGGCAGGGTTGGTGGTCCCTGACCGCTATCGGCAGTACCTTTCCGTCTGTCCGCAAACGTTCCCGATTATGCCCTCAATAACCGTCCGAGGCAGAGCATAAACGGTTATATCTACCCTAAAAACGGGTTAAAAGTTTTTGAAGGGGTTCGGGGAAACTTTTTCCAAAAAGTTTCCCCGAGAAAAACGCGTCCCCCAAAACGCGTTCCCCAAAGGAGGTCAACTTGAGAAAACTGTTCAAATACATCAAACCGTATGCGTTTTTTGCGATCGTGTCGCCGCTGATGATGATGGGTGAGGTGCTGGCAGACTTGTGTCTGCCGTTCCTGATGTCCTTCATCGTGGACTTTGGCATTGAGTCAAACGGTCTGGAGGCGATCGGCGACTCGGCACTCGCGTCGGGCATCATGTCGATGCTCTGGGGCGACGGATACACACAACTACAGATCATACTGTCCTTTGGCGTGCTGATGCTTCTTATCACGCTTGTGGGCGGCTTTTTCGGCACCTGCTGTGCATATACCGCCGCGCGTGCGGCGCAAAGCTTCGGACACGATCTGCGGCGTGACGCATACCGCCGTGTCATGTCTCTGTCAATCGAGCAGACCGACCGCTTCACCACGGGCTCTCTTGTGACGCGCATGACGAACGATATTTCGATGACGGTGGAATTTGTCGAGCATCTCTTGCGGATGTTCGTGCGCGCGCCCATGTTTTTCGTCGGAGGAACGGTCATGCTGATCCTCTTGGAGGTGCGCTTCGGCACGGTACTTCTTCTGTCTCTGCCGATCCTCATTCTGACGCTGTTTTTGGTGCTGAAACGTGCGATCCCGATGTATTCCGCGATCCAGAAAAAGCTGGACCGTGTCAATTCGGTGGTACAGGAGAACGTCAGCGGCGCGCGCGTGGTCAAGGCATACGTTTGCGAGGACTACGAATACGACCGCTTTGAAAACGCAAACAACGAGCTTTGCGGCGTCAACTTCCGTGTGCTCAAGCTGATGGCGATCGTCACCCCTGTGCTGACCGTCATTCAGAACGGCGCGATCATTCTCCTGATCTGGATCGGCGGTCTGCAGATCGACACGGGGGCCCTGGGCATGACGACGGGCACCGTGATGGCGGGCATTACCTACGTGACGCAGGTGGTGACCTCGATCATGATGGTGACCATGATGTTTCAATCGGTGTCACGCGCGTTGGCGTCCGGAAAGCGTATCATTGAGGTGCTTGAGACCGAGCCCGTGATCGTGGGCGGAGCCGACGGCATGGATCGCTCGGAGGATGCAGAGATTGCCGTGGAGATGCAGGGCGTTTCCTTCCGCTATCCCACTGCCGCGGGACGTCCCGTTCTGCATGACGTCAACCTCAGGATCCGTCGGGGCGAGACCTTTGCGATCATCGGGGCGACCGGCTGCGGAAAGACCTCGCTGGTCAATCTGATCCCGCGCTTTTACGATGCCACCGAGGGCAGCGTCAGGATCAACGGCATTCCGATCGGGGAATATCCTTTGCGTGAATTGCGCGGACGGATCGGGTACGTGATGCAAAAGAGCGAGCTCTTCTCGGACACGGTGGAGGGCAACATTCGCTGGGGTGATCCCGATGCCGCGCATGAGGAGATCGTGGACGCCGCCGCTTCGGCACAGGCGGACGGATTTATCCGCGGCTTTGCCGATGGCTACGATACTTTGATCGCCGAAAAGGGCGCCTCTCTTTCGGGAGGACAGAAGCAAAGGCTTTCGATCGCCCGCGCGCTGACGAGAAGGCCCGAGATCCTGATCCTGGATGACGCGACCTCGGCGCTCGACCTTGCCACCGAGGCAAAGCTGCAAAAGGCGTTGCGCGAGCGCTTGAAGGATACGACGGTCATCATGATCGCCCAGCGCATCGCGAGCGTCAAGAATGCAGACCGGATCGCCGTGATCGAGAACGGTACGGTGACGGCCTGTGCGCCTCATGATGAGCTGATGCGGATCAGCGCGACCTACCGCGATATTTACAGCTCGCAAACCAAGCAGAGCGTGGAAGGAGGTGCGGCACGATGAACCGTGAAAGCAGACCCGGAAACGCCACGCCCCCCATCATTCCGATCGGACCTCGCCGCGGAGGCGGGCCGATGTCGGCGAGAATGAGTGCGGAGAAGCCCAGACACACCAAGCAGACGCTGTCCAGACTGCTGCGCTACATCGGACGGAGCAAAACGATCCTGATCGTCCTGCTCGTCATCATGCTTCTGGTGACGGCAGCCGAGCTGCTCGGCCCCTTCTTTCAGGCGAAGGCGATCGACACCATTTCCAAGGACGAGGTCAGCGGCAGACTGACCGTCGATCTGAATGCCCTTCAGGGATATCTGATCCTGATGGCGATCGTCTTTGTGTGCAGCGCCGTGCTTTCCTATTTCCAGGGCATTCTTGCGGCACATCTTTCGCAAAGGACGGTGCGCGCGATGCGCAACGATCTCTTCCGCAAGATCTCGCGACTGCCCATTCGCTATACCGACACGCACCGTCACGGCGACATTATGTCGCGCATGACGAACGACGTGGAGAACGTATCCAATGCCATCTCGCAATCGATCACCTCTCTTCTGTCCTGTGTGCTGACTCTGGTTGGCGCACTCTGCATGATGCTCTATTACAGCCCCCTGATGACGCTGATCGCGATGGTGACCATTCCGATCTCGATCCTCGTGTCCTCCAAGCTCGGAAAATTCATGCGGAAATATTTTGTCCGTCAGCAAAAGCTGCTCGGACAGATCAACGGGCAGGTGGAGGAGACCGTGACCTCCTACAAGACCGTGGTCGCCTACGGCAAGGAGGAGTCCTCGGTTGAAAAATTCGGAGAGATCTCCTCGCAGCTGAAGACCTGTGCCGTGAGCGCAAAGGTCTGGGGCTCGATCATGGGGCCGATCATGAACTTTATCGGCAATCTCCAATACGTTCTGATCGCCGCCACGGGCGGATGGCTGATGCTGACGAAGCGGGGAGGCATCAGCATCGGAAGCATTCAGGCGATGCTTCAATATTCCAAAAAATTCACGCGCCCCATCAATCAGATCGCCAATCAGTATTCGAGCATTCTGACGGCGCTTGCGGGTGCGGAGCGGATCTTTGAGATTCTGGACAGTCCCGAGGAGATCGACGAGGGTGAGCGGGAGATCCCGATCGCCGAGCTGCGGGGAGAGCTTTCCTTTGAGGACGTTCGCTTTGCCTACGTACCCGACGAGCCGGTTCTGAAGGATTTTGACCTGCACGTGCGTTCGGGACAAAAGATCGCCATCGTGGGTGCGACGGGATCGGGCAAGACCACCGTCGTCAATCTTCTCACGCGCTTCTATGAGTTGGACGGCGGAAGGATCACCGTGGACGGAGTGGATATCACCGAAATTCCCAAGTCGACGCTTCGCCGCGCGATCGCCATCGTGCTGCAGGATACCGTTCTCTTTTCGGATACCATCCGCAACAACATCAAATACGGACATCCCGAGGCAACCGACGAGCAGATGAAGGCAGCCCCCGCCACGGCGATGGCGGATGAGTTCATCGAGCGCCTGCCCGAGGGCTACGACACGCTGCTTGCCGAGGCAGGCTCCAACCTTTCGCAGGGTCAGCGTCAGCTGCTTGCCATCGCGCGCGCCGTGCTTGCCGACCCCAAGATCCTGATTCTGGACGAGGCGACCTCAAACGTCGACACGCGCACCGAAATGCAGATCCAGCAGGCGATGGTCGCGCTGATGAAGAACCGTACCTCGCTGATCATCGCACACCGCCTCTCCACCATCCGCGACGCCGACATGATCGTCGTTCTCCGTGATGGCAGAGTCGCCGAGGCAGGGGATCACGATAGCCTGCTTGCCAAGGGCGGCGAATATTTCAAGCTCTATCAGAATCAGTTCGCCGGATTGAGCACGTAAGAGCTGCGAAATTTCGAAACAGCTTTTTGCGGGGGCTTCCTTCAAGCAATGTCATTAAGTTAAGGAATTTATGAAAGGAGCTCCCTTTGGGAGAGCTGGCGCCGTAAGGCGACTGAGAGGACGATTTTGTCAAGAAAAACCTCTCCGTCACTTGTCGCTATGCGACATATGACACCATCCCCCAAAAGGGGAGGCTTCTTATGTGTTAACTTAATGACATTGTTCTTTCAAGAAGCCCCCGCAAAAGCATCCCCGCAAAAAAGCTTTTTTGAAAAAATATTGCAATTTTTGAGGGGTTGTGGTATGATATATATGAATCGGTAAAAAAGCGAGGAAAAGCAGATGGAATACAGGATCGAAAAGGACTCAATGGGTGAGGTTCGTGTGCCTGTTGGGGCATATTGGGGAGCGCAGACCGAGCGCAGCCGCACCAATTTTGAGATTGGGCGAGGACGGGAGCCGATGCCGAGTGAGATCATTCACGCGTTTGGGCTTCTCAAGCGCGCGGCGGCCTGTGCCAACCATACGCTGTGTCCCGAGAAAATGACAGAGGAGAAAAAAGATGCGATCTGTGCGGTCTGCGACGAGATCACGTCGGGTGCGCTTGAGGTGCATTTTCCCTTGGTGGTATGGCAGACGGGATCGGGTACGCAGTCCAATATGAACGTCAACGAGGTGGTTGCCAACCGCGCGAACGAGATGCTTGGAAAAAAGCTTCTTCATCCCAACGATGACGTCAATATGTCGCAATCCTCCAACGATACCTTTCCCGCCGCTATGCACGTCGCGGCGGTACTGTCGTTGCGTCGTGGCGTGCTTCCCGCGCTGGAGGCTCTGATCGCGGAGCTTTTGCGTCTGGAGGCTGAGAACGGCGACGTTGTCAAAAGCGGACGCACGCATTTGCAGGATGCCACACCGATCAAATTCTCTCAGGAGATCTCGGGCTGGCGCGCTTCCCTGGAGAAGGATCGAAAAATGATCCTTGCGTCTCTGGAGGAGCTGGAGGAGCTGGCATTGGGTGGTACTGCCGTCGGTACGGGACTGAATGCGCCTGTCGGCTTTGACGTTGCGGTTGCCGAGCAGATCTCACGGCTCACGGACGTGAAATTCCGTACGGCGGAAAACAAATTTCACGCGCTGACCTCCAAGGATGAGCTTGTGTTTGCCCACGGTGCGCTCAAGGCATTGGCGGCGGATCTTTGGAAGATCGCGAACGATATTCGCTGGCTGGCGTCGGGACCCCGTTGCGGGCTCGGAGAGATCCGGATCCCCGAAAACGAGCCGGGCTCCTCGATCATGCCCGGCAAGGTCAATCCCACCCAATGTGAGGCGGTGACGATGGTTGCCGTGCAGGTGATGGGAAACGATACGGCGGTCGGTCTTGCGGCGTCACAGGGCAATTTTGAGCTCAACGTTTTCATGCCTGTTTGCGCTTATAATTTCCTGCAATCGGCGCGTCTGCTTGCCGAGGTGATGGAGTCCTTCCGTTGTCACTGCGTTTCGGGAATCGTTGCGAACCGAGAGCGGATGCACCGCAATCTGCATGACTCCTTGATGCTGGTTACGGCACTGAATCCCTACATTGGTTATGAAAACGCGGCGAAGACGGCAAAGCTGGCATATGCCGAGAACATTTCTCTGCGTGAGGCCTGCATCCGCCTCGGTTTTTTGAGTGCCGAACGCTTTGACGAGGTTTTTCATCCCGAGGAAATGGTTTGACCGACGCGAGCAAAAAGAGGAAAGACATATGATCAAAGCAAAGAAAATGGGAGGACGGAGCTTCACAGAGGGCCCGTTGCTTTCCAAGATTATTTTATTTGCCCTGCCGCTGATCGCGACCTCGATCCTGCAGCTGCTCTTCAATACGGCGGACACGGTGGTGGTCGGTCGCTGGGGCGGCAGCACACCGGAGGAATGTGAAACGGCTCTGGCGGCAGTCGGCTCCTGCGGAGCCTTGACAAATCTGATCATCAATCTGTTCTTCGGACTTTCGGTGGGTGCGGGCGTTTGTGTGGCGCATGACATCGGAGCGAAGGCATACGATGACGTCAGCCGTGTGGTACATACCTCCGTGGTAGCTTCTTTGGTTTCGGGCGTGGTGGTGACTGTGTTCGGTCTTTGCATGGCAAGGCCGCTGCTCACCATGATGGGAACCGACCCCGCTGTTCTGGATCAGGCGGTGCCCTATATGTGCGCATATTTTTGCGGTATGCCCGCCAATATGGTGTATAACTACTGTGCGGCGATCCTGCGATCCACGGGAGACACCACGCGCCCCCTGGCATTTCTGTCGGCGGCGGGTGTGATCAACGTGGCACTCAATCTGATCATGGTGATCGTATTCGGGCTGGGGGCTGTCGGTGTCGGTATCGCGACGGCGGTGTCGCAGTGGGTGTCCTGCATTCTCATCATCTTGTATATGATGCGCATGGAGGGACCCTGTCGGATCGAGCTTTCCAAGCTCCGTGTAGACTCCGCGAAGCTGCGCAAGATCATTTTCATCGGTCTGCCTGCCGGCATCCAGAGCACGTTGTTCTCGTTTTCCAACGTTTTGATCCAATCCACCGTCAACTCCTTTGGAAAGGTTGTGGTTGCGGGAAACACCGCGGGATCGAACATTGACGGCTATATTTACGCCACGCAAAACTCGCTCTATCACGCGGCGCTGACCTTTGTGGGTCAGAATGTGGGAGCGCGCAAATACGACCGTGTCAAGAAAAGCCTGTTTGGCTGTGTGCTTGTGGTTACCGTTGTCGGACTTTCGGTGGGTGGGTTGGTCATCTGCTTCGGCAGACCTCTGCTCGGACTTTTCGCGCCGGGTAACGAGGGCGCGATCGACGCCGGCATGACGCGTCTTTCGATCCTTGCTGCCACCTATTTTCTGTGCGGTCTGATGGAGGTTGGCTGTGGCACGATGAGAGGCCTTGGAAAATCGATCGCACCGATGTTCATTTCATTGATCGGCTCCTGTCTGTTCCGCGTGGTCTGGATCTACACCGTGATCCCGTATCACCGCAGCCTGAGCATGCTGTATCTTTCTTATCCCGCCTCCTGGATCCTGACCTCCGCAACCTTCTTCATTTTCTGCTTTTTCTATATCAAAAGGTTCAAGAAAACGGTGGTGCGGGAGAGCGGCGAGCCGGATGCTCCGAGTCAGACGGCTTGAGTTCGGCACGGTAAGTGAAAACAATCAAAAATATCCCCCTTGGCGCAGACGCTTGAAATGACTTTCAAGACAAGACCGAGGGGGATATTTGTTTTTATAGCGTTTTGAGATAAAAGACAAACCAAAGGAAGAAAAAGGCGACGGCGATGATGCCGATGAAAACCAGCATGGGCAGAAGCATCAGCTTGACGCTGTCGAAATAGGTGTTCACGATGGCTCTGAAGCGCGAGGGCGGCTTTTGCCGCTTTTTCTTTGGCGTGCCGTAGCCGTGGATATCGGGGGCAAACGGCTTTTTCGTTTGCCGCAGCCCCGACATATCAAACACGGTGGAGCCGTCGTCGATGTAGACGACCTTTTCTTTTTTCTTCTTCTTTTCCTTTTTTTCTTTTTTGCTTCTCATGGCAAATCAGTCCTGCGGGTGGAGATGGCAGGCACAGAAGTGTCCGGGCTCATACTCGCGGTAGGCAGGGGTGACGTGCCGACAAATCTCGGTCGCGTACGGGCAACGCGTGTGGAAGAAGTCGGAGGCCAAGCGGTCTTAGGAAGACAA
>JAZSJS010000021.1:0-2113 GCA_045534435.1 Eubacteriales bacterium | reverse complement strand
AAACGTTAGGCGGTAGAAGCGATTTTCCAACATCCGCTCGCCCACGATGAGCGCGTTGCGGCACTTGGGAGACTTGACGCAGGCATAGCCCTTGGCGGGAATCCCCTCCACGTAACAGCAAACGCCGTCAATCGTGACCGTGCCGCTCCCTTCCGTGGCGTTGGGGTTGAAGACGACGTAGCCTTTATCTGCGGCAATTCTGCTCGCGATCGCGGTTTTGGCCTTGTGTTGGGAATCGCCGTCGGCTTGCATCTTTTCTAAAACAGAAACTTTGTTTATTTTCGCGCCGGTTCTTGACAAACCGTGTGTTTGTGATGTATAATGATGTGATCTTTTCGGAAAGGAGTGATACTATGAATTTCAATCATCCCGACCTTTCGGTTTTAAATAACAAAAAGCTTTATATTTTTGATATGGACGGCACCATTTATCTGGGTGATTGAGTGTTCCCGTTTGCCATCCGTTTTATCAAAAATCTGCGCAAGAGCGGCAGACGCGTGCTGTTCTTTACCAACAACGCCTCGCACTCTCCTGCATTTTACCTGGAGAAGCTGACGCGACTCGGATTTGAGCCGAGCCCAGAGGAAATTATGACCTCGGGCGACGTTACCGCTGAGTTTTTGCTCCGTCATCGCGCGGGCAAGAGCGTTTATCTGGTTGGAACGCCCGATCTGTTAAATAACTTCCGAGAAAAAGGAATCCCCTTGCTGGAAGGCAAGGAAGAAAAGGCTGATATCGTCATCACCAGCTTTGACACCACTTTGACTTACGAAAAGCTGGACAATGCCTGCCGTTTGATCCGCGGCGGTGCCGAGTACCTTTCCACGCACCCCGACCTCAACTGTTCCACCGAAACGGGATTTATTCCCGATAGCGGAGCCATTGCGGCTTTTGTCACCGCGTCCACGGGCAAGACGCCCACTTATTTTGGAAAGCCTTATCGCGAAACCCTGGAAATGATCTGCGAGACAACGGGATGCACTAAGGACGAAATGTGTATCTTCGGCGATCGCCTCTATACCGATATCGCCATTGGACGCCGCCACGGAGTCACCGCAGTTCTTGTTTTCTCGGGCGAAACGCAGCCCGCCGACGTGGAAGCGGCAACCCCCGCCGATCGTCCCGACTTCGTTTTTGATTCTCTTGATTCCGTAGACCGAGCCATGTTTGGTTGAATTGATTTGAAAATTGATAAAAAATATTGGACACGTCATCACGCAAAATGCGAAAATGACGTGTCCAACTTTTTTATTAATTTTTGTAGGGGTCATTCATGAATGACACGTGGGCGGTTCGTGAATCGCCCCTACGAGAGCCTCAAAAAGCCTTATAAATCAAGACTTACTTGCTTGCCTCTTCGATAGCAACTGCAACAGCAACAGTCATACCAACCATGGGGTTGTTACCTGCGCCGATCAGACCCATCATCTCTACGTGAGCGGGGACGGAGGAGGAGC
The DNA here is from genome assembly GCA_045534435.1 of Eubacteriales bacterium. GTDB lineage: Bacteria > Bacillota > Clostridia > Oscillospirales > CAG-272 > UMGS1865. The sequence goes on along the minus strand of JAZSJS010000021.1, from coordinate 656 downwards.
CTGCGAACTGTGCGCCGGAGTGCATACGTCCCATGGTGTCGGTCATACCGTAGGAGGAAGGACCAGCGGCCATGTTATCGGGATGGAGCGTACGGCCCGTACCGCCGCCGGAAGCCACGGAGAAGTAGCTCACGCCGTTCTCCTGGCACCACTTCTTGTAGGTACCTGCAACGGGGTGCTGGAAGCGGGTGGGGTTGGTGGAGTTACCGGTGATCGAAACACCGACGTTCTCCAGCTTCATGATGGCAACGCCCTCGGGAACGTTGTCGGAGCCATAGCACTTGACGTCGGCTCTGGGACCCTTGGAGAAGGGCTTCTCCTCGAGAACGCTGACGGTCTCGGTGTAGGGATCGAATGCGGTCTTGACGTAGGTAAAGCCGTTGATACGGGAGATGATGTAAGCCGCATCCTTACCCAAGCCGTTCAGAATGACGCGCAGGGGTTTGACACGCACCTTGTTTGCGTTCAGCGCGATCTTGATTGCGCCCTCTGCCGCTGCAAAGGACTCATGTCCTGCCAGGAAGCAGAAGCACTCGGTCTCCTCGGAGAGGAGCATCTTGCCGAGGTTACCGTGGCCAAGACCGACCTTACGGTTCTCCGCAACCGAGCCGGGGATGCAGAAGCTCTGCAGACCGATACCGATCGCAGCAGCTGCG
>JAZSJS010000113.1:0-2437 GCA_045534435.1 Eubacteriales bacterium | reverse complement strand
GGCGCTGCTCGGCATTCGCGCGGCGATGGGACTCTTCACCAATCTGCGTCCCGCAAAGCTTTATCCCGTGCTGAGGGGCGAGTGTCCTCTGCGGGGGGATCTTGTGGAAAACGGATTTGACATCATGTTCGTGCGCGGGCTGACGGGCGGTATCTATTTTGGTGAGAGAGGCATGCGCGAGGGCAAGTGGGGCGAGGAGGCATACGACACCGAATGCTACAGCCGCATGGAGATCGAGCGCATTGCCAAGGTCGCGTTTGAAACGGCGCTGAAGCGCGGAAAGCGCGTGACCAGCATCGACAAGGCAAACGTGCTGGAAAGCTCCAGACTTTGGAGAAAGATCATGCATGAGACTGCGGAGCGCTATCCCAACGTGGAATATTCCGACATGCTGGTGGACAATGCCGCCATGCAGCTGGTGCGCAACCCCGCGCAGTTTGACGTCGTTGTGACCTCCAATATGTTCGGTGATATCCTTTCCGACGAGGCTTCCCAGATCACCGGATCGATCGGCATGCTGCCGTCGGCATCTCTAGGTGAGAGCACGCGCGGACTTTACGAGCCGATCCACGGCTCTGCTCCCGATATTGCGGGTCAGCACAAGGCAAACCCCATCGCGACCATTCTGTCTGCGGGCATGATGCTGCTGCATTCGTTCGGACTTTCCAAGGAAAACGAGGATATTGTGAACGCTGTGGATGCCGTGCTCAACGCAGGCTATCGTACGGCAGACCTCGCGCATGGCGCCCCCGCGCTTTCGACCGAGGAGATCACCGACAAGATTCTCGCAGAGATCTGACGAGGCGATCTTATGTCAAAAAAAGTATCGAATCTTTGCTCGCGGCTTTCCGCTCTTTGTGTTTTTCGCGAGCTTCTGAACAGCCCTCTTTTGCAGGCCTTACTCAAAATCGGCAAAACGACCGATCGCGTGGATGCGTACAGCAGCTTTGTTTTGGAGATCTACCGCGGCGGAGGCAATCTGACCGACTGTGTGCGCAAGCTTGTGTTTGAGGATGAAAACGTTTACGTGACCTCGCTTGCTGCCGACAGAGAGATCGATCCCTGCATCGACGCGTCCGTGACGCGTGAGCTGGAGACGCTCTCCGAGCTGGGGGCATTGACGCCTGCGGATTTCAACGAGCTTCTCGGCGAGATTTCCGTTGCAGGCTTCTCCTCGGAGCAGGCAGATCTTGCCGTCGAATACGCGGCGCGTGCTGCCGAGATTCATAAGCACGGATATGGGATTTTTGCTTCCCACGGAATGTTCCGTCTTTCCGACACGCAGGGACACTGCATCGAGCCGATCGTCAGTGCCGACAAGACCGAGATCGAGGCATTTACCGGCTATGAGGAGCAAAGACAGCTGGTCATCGCCAACACGCAGGCGTTCATCGACGGAAAGCCTGCCGCAAACGTGCTGCTTTACGGAGACGCGGGAACTGGAAAATCCTCCACCGTCAAGGCGGTGGCAAACCGATTTTATTCCGAGGGCGTGCGCCTGATCGAGCTTCGCAAGGATCAGATGTCGCTGTTGCCCTTTGTGATGGAAAAGATCGACCGCAATCCGCTCAAATTTATCATTTTTATCGATGACCTGTCCTTCAACCGCAACGACGATACCTTCAGTATGCTCAAGGCGGCGCTTGAGGGCTCGGCATCCGCCAAGGCCTCCAATGCCATCATCTACGCCACCAGCAATCGCCGACACATCGTGCGTGAGTGCTTTGACGACCGTGAGGGCTCGGATGTGCATCGCAACGATACCATGCAGGAGCTTCTGTCGCTTTCGGCACGCTTCGGCTTGAGCGTACGCTTCGAAAAGCCGAACAAGGCGCTCTATCTGGAGATCGTTCGCGAGCTGGCACGCAAAAAGGGAATTGCCAAGGATACGGCACAATTGGAGATCGAGGCGGAGGCATTTGCCCTGGCAAAGGGACACCGCTCGCCCCGTTGTGCGGAGCAATATATCAACAGTCTTTTGTAACCGATTTTTGAAAGAAAAGAGAGTGAATCTATGCTGACACTTGACAACGTGTACCGCGCGAGCTACGCGCTGAAAAACGTCATTCGCAAGACCGACGTGATCTACGCGCCCAAGCTTTGCCCTGATGCACAAATCTATTTGAAAACCGAAAATCTGCAGGTGACGGGCTCCTTCAAGGTGAGAGGCTCTTACTACAAAATGTCGCGTCTTTCCGCAGAGGAAAAGGCACGCGGCGTGATTGCTTGCTCGGCGGGAAACCACGCGCAGGGAGTGGCTCTTTCGGCGCAAAGAAACGGCATCAAGGCGGTGATCTGCCTGCCGGACGGCGCGCCCATCTCCAAGGTTGAGGCGACCAAAAGCTACGGCGCGGAGGTTTGTCTTGTAGAGGGCGTGTACGACGATGCCTACAAAAAGGCGCGTGAGCTGCGTGATGAGCAGGGGTACACCTTTATC
>JAZSJS010000147.1:0-7731 GCA_045534435.1 Eubacteriales bacterium | reverse complement strand
CCCCCACAAAAAATGAACGCTCGAGCGCACAGACTCACCCAACATTAGCCCCCCACAAAACGTGTCCTTCCAATCTCACCCACACAAAAAAGTCGAAGAAAAAAAGAGCGTGGAGGAACTCTCAAGGAGTTCCCCCACACAAATCATCATTGAAAATGCTCGTCGAGACAGGCTTGAAAATGATTGGTCATAATCGCCTTCTTTTCATCATTTCAAATTTGTATCAACGGCAGCCGTCTTCGATCAAAGCGAAACCTCAAAGGCCACGAACTCGAAGGCGGGAATGGAGCGATCGAGGGTGACGGTGTCACCGTCAAGTGTACCGTCGGTGTTGAGGAAGCGTACCGATTTGTAGGCACGGCTGAGCTTGATGACGGGATGCAGGACGCTGTCGGGATAACAGTTGAAAAGTCCCACCGCCATCTTGCCGTCTTTTTCCTTGCAGATGATATAGAGATCGGGATGTCCCATGCATTTGACGGGGATCGCCTCTCTTGCCACCCACTCGACCTGCTCGGTCATGATCTTTTGCGCGAGGTGTCCGCGCGCCAGACCCGAGTCACCCGAGCATCCCAGCGTATCGTAAAGCAGAACGTAGAAGCGTTGGCCGTCGGCATTCTCGTAGCGATAGGAGATCGGGACGTAATCCATCCCCATTCTGCCGAGCAGCACGACCTCGGCACCCTCCTTCAGCGTGGGCTTGAGGTAACGCACGCGACCGGCCGCGATGTTGGTCTGCTCGCTTCTGTCGGCGGGAGAGAGGAAGTCCACCATTCCGTTTTGGAAGTCACCCGCCGCGGCGAGTCCGACATCCACTCCGCGCTGCGTCAGAAGAATGGCCGAAAGCGCGTCGAGAATCGCGCCCTTTTCCAGCTCTTCGTCGGTCGCGCGTCTCACCGCGTCACCGAAGATCGCGTTGCAGATACCGCCCTTGCCGTGCGTGGTGGGAATCGAGCAGAATGCCAGAGACATTGCCGCCAAGGGATAGGGATAATACTGACTGTCCAGGCTCAGAGAGAGATCAACCTCGCCCAAAAGGTGCGGATGCTCGACGGTTCTGACGCCGCAGGCATCCTTGTCCGCAAACATCGCGGAGATCTCGCGCATCAGGGGGAGATTCTCGGTGTGACGGTCAAAATATCCCATCTCGTAGCGCGGCGTCGCGTTGTAGTCCGCCATATATTTCAGCATGCCGTCAAAGATTCCGTCGGCACGCAGAACACCGTCGAAAATTTCAAGATAGGACGCGGGAACGAGGTGACGGGGACGCGGATAGACGTCGCCCTCCGACATCAGCTCCACGCCTTGGTCTTCCGCCATCGCCGCGAACATGCGTGCACGCTCGAGCATGGCGGGGATCTTTTTGTTGCCGTTCATCGCCGAATAGGGCGCGGTCAGGAGTCTGACCAGCGGCTTCTGTCCGCCCGAAAGCTCCTTTGCGAGCTCCAGCGGGTTGCAGTTGTCCCAATCCCAGAGCCCAAGAGACGAACAGAGCGCGATGCGCACCGTGGGATCAACCTCGTCAACGGCGGCACGAATGTCCTTCGCCAAGAGGATCAGACCCTCTCTTTGTGCCTCGAGCCATGCCTTGCGGTACTTGTTCGCGGGGCTTTTGAATACCAAACGCTCCAGCTCCTCAAGGCTCAGCTTCTCTCCGCAAAGCTCCTCCATGCGCTTCATGTGGAAATCGCACGCGCAGCAATGCTCCGCGCCGTGAGACATCCGGAAATCGTCATCCAGAAGGATGGTCTTGGTTCCCGTCTTTGCGATCGAAGCAATGAAATGCGAGACCACGCGGCGCATGTTGGGATCGAGCGGACACTGCGTCTCGGGCAGATCCTCTCCCTTGATGTTGCGGATGCGCGTCAGGCCCTTGAGTGCCTCCTGCTCGTTCATGCCGACCAGAACCACACCGTGGCCGGTCGTGTTTCCAAGCCAGACGCCAACCTCCAAGCCGCCGTCGCGGAAGAAATTGAGATTGTCACGGAAATTTTCGATCATCTCCTGCTCCTCTGCCTCGCTCGAGCAGTAATCCGAGCGCGTCAGAAAGAGTCGGTCGATCTGCGCGTCCTTCAAGATCTTCAAATATTCACCACGGTTCTCCTTCGTCACGGTCACGTTCCGGATCGGTACCGAAATTTTATACATGAAAGCGTCCTCCTTTTCCCTCTCGGGGTATCTTTGGATTTATTATAATAAAATTCTGAAAAAATGTCAATTCCTTTTCAAAAATAGAGATAATAGTACAATTTTTGAAGAAGAATAGACACTCTGCCCTCTCAAGCCTCGACGTGATAGATCCTTTGGTAGAGCTCGCGAATCACGCTTTGCGGGTCGGCAAGCGGAGCTCCGCTGCTCAGAAGCACCAGCGGTACCCCCTCTCCGCCCTTGCGGTAGGAGGGCTGGCGGTAGGGGACGTCGTTTTGGAAGAAGCCGTGACGGCGATAGAAGCCGAGCCGACGCGCCGCCATCGGGGTGTCGGGCAGCTCTGCCTCGAGCACGATCGGCCCGAGCTCGCGCACAACGGCCTCCACGGCATCACCGCCAAAGCCTTGATTGCGGTATTCCTCATAGACCACGAAATGCTCGCCGAAGCGAAACTCCTCAAGCGCCCAGATCGAAAAGAAGCCGATGCGCTCGCCTCCGCGCGTCAGGTGATAGACCGTATACGCCGCGTCGTCCATGACAGCAAGCGCGTCCGCGCGGTCGCGGATCTCCTCCTTGATAAAATTCTTCTCCATCTGCCGATAGATCGCGTCAAAATCCGATCGGTCGGCTTTTTGTAATAAAATCTCTCTTTTTTCCATTTTACACTCCTTTCCGCCGTCTCCCATACAGACAGCTGACAACGAGATAAGACACACCGACGACGACTGCCAACGCGCTCACCCCCAACAGTACGAAAAACACCGCGCCCCAGCCCCACACGTCCGCCACGGCGCCGAGGCCGTAGGAGCTGACCGTGCTTCCGAGATAGCAAAAGCCGTTGAGGATCCCCGCCGATTTGCCCGAGGAGACGTGCTCCTTCAGATGGAGCGGTGTCATGCTTGTGATGACGTTATTCACCCCCGCCATCAGGCAGGAGACGAGTGCCAGACTTCCCACCGTGACCGGCAGAAGCGGCGTTTGCAAAAAGCCGATCACCGCGCCGATCAGAAGGATCGAGCCCAAAAACAGCAGCACGCAGGTTCCCACGAAGCTCTTTGTCACGGCGTAAAGCCGCACCGCCACCGCCGTTCCCGCAATGGCAACCGCGGGAAGCAGAAGCGTGAGCAGGATCGAAAGCCAATCGGGTGTGTCGTAAAGAGATGAAAGAATGTCCGGTGTCCACGCTGTGATCCCATCCTTGACAAAATTGTTGGAAACGGCAAACAGCGCAAGCACGCAAAGCATCGCGAGGATCGGGCCGAACCCGCTCGCGCGCCTCTGTTCCGTCTTGAGCGTCTGCGTCTCCTCCTCGCGCTCGCGCAGAAGCGGTGTGACCAGACGGTCAAAGCGGATCAGCCAAACGAGAGCGGCAAAGATAAGGATTGCCGCCGCGACGAAGAAGGTGACGCGCCACGACAGCGCGGTCGCAAACACCGCGCTCATGCCGTAGACCAAAAAGGTTCCGGTCGCCACCGTCGTTCCCATGGCCAGGATCGCGCGCGAAAGATCCTCCTTTGCGAGAGTCTCGGAGAGCAGACGGATCAGAAGCGTCCAAAGAAAGGACATCGCGATGCCGTTGATCAGCCAGAGATATTTGAAAAGCGTGAAATCGGTCACGCAAGCCGCGGCGACGTTGACCGCGCCCGAGACACCGAGACAGGCGAGGATGACATATTTGACGTTGTAGTGCTTGCAAAGCAGCCCATTGACCACCTGCCCTGCGCCGTAGGCAAAGAAAAAGAAGGTGGAAACCAGACCCGCGTCGGCATAGGAAACGCCAAATGCCTCACCGATGCGGCTGATGTTGGCGTGATAGCCCAGCTTTCCGATATAGGAGCAGGTGTAGACCAGCCAGCACAAGAGAATCAGTCCAAAAGCGTTTGAAGCTTTCTTTTTGATAGGCATAACACACCTCATTCAATCTCAACGATGACGGGGCGGTGATCCGACACCACCCATTCGGGCACGCAGACCGACCTCACACGCAGATCACGCGAGGTGAAGATATAGTCGATCTTGCAGGTTGGCTTGTCCGACGGAAAGCTCAAAAGCGGATCGTCGGAAAGCGTTGCCGTATCGACCAGCCGATCCTTGATGGGGGCGAGGAGCGGATCGTCGGGCGTCATGTTGAAGTCGCCCATCAGAACGAAGCGCTCATCCTCAATCTGCTCCAGGAGCGTGATCATCGCGCTCGCCTGCTCGTCTCGGTTGAGTCCGACGTGCACCACCGCAACGGTCAGTCCGCAGGCAAGCCTTGCCTTGAGAATGCAACGGGATTCGTATTTCCTCCCCTCCACACGCGTGGGCGGATCGGGAATCATGATCTTCTCGGCGTGCAGGATCTCATGCTTGGACAGCAGCGCGTTGCCGTAAGGATTGTTTCCTCGCACCAGGATCGCGGGCGCGAAATGAGAATACGGCATTCCCGACCGCTCGGAAAGAATCTCGGTCTGCGCCGCGTAGTCCTCGCGCTCGCCCTTTCCGCGGATCTCGTTGAGCCCCACGACGTCGGCATCGGCCTTGCGGACCGTGTCGGCAAACAGATCGAAATCGATCTTCAGATCATTCAGATAAGACGCGCAGTGCTGCGTGTTAAAGGTCATGATTTTCATACTGACATCCCTCTTTCGATGATATCTTCTCGTTCTTTCACTTCAAAAACAGAATCATGGGGTCGAGCGTGTGCATCGCGTGCTCAACGACCACGTTTCCCTTCTCACGGCGAAACGCGACCCTCTCGCGCTTGCCCTCGCCGCTCAGATATTCCACCGACGTCACCTCGTCCTCGACGTTCAGCACGATCTCCTCGGCAGAATCGAGACCGATGTCAAAGACCGCGACCATCAGACTGCCGTCGGGACAGCGTCCCGCCTTGAGATAGACCTCCTCGTCGCCGACGTAATAGACCGGCAGATTGCCCGACGCGCGAAGCAGAGAGACAAGCTGCGCCTTCCTCGTTTCGTTGAGGAAGGAGAATGCCTCCCAATAGTTGAACGCGGTGCGCGGCGTTCCCGCAAAGACCACGGCACGTCCGCCGAATTTGTTGTCGTAGACCGTGACGGCGGGAAAGAGCGGGATCTCCTCGATGCCGTCCTTGAGGTGATAGACCGTCGCGTCGGCTCTCACGCCCTCGCATACGGGTGTCAGCCTCCGGATCCCAACCTGCACGGCGCAGTGATTGTCGTTGACGCTGTGCACGCGCTCAAGGCTGATCCGCTCGCCCTGCCACTCCTCGACCTTGATGCCGAGATATTCCGAGAATCCGCGCTCGCAAAGCTCGCGTGCCGTGTCGGATGCCAGGAAAAAGCTTCCCTCGCACATCTCCCTCACCGTTTCGTCGTCATAATAATCGGCGGCCGCACCGTCCAGGAAGGTCGCGCCTCCCTTTTTGCGGGAGAAATAGACCGGCAAGCCCATGCGCTCCAGCACGCAGAAGAGAAACCCGTTCTTCGGTGAGCGCACGTCAAGGCTGTAATTGATCTCCTTGGGCAACGGGATCCGACATCCCTGCCACTCGATCCTTGGCACAAGCTCACAGAGCGCCCTGTAAAACCCACTGTTCCTGCCCAATTTTTTGCGATATGCCTCACCGCTCGCCGGCTCATGGGCGGAAAGCCGTGTGATCCAATGCTTCGCACCCGTCGCGCCCTCGAGGATCGATGCCGTGAAGTGCGAATGGAGCGAGCCCGCGCCCGTGCTGTAACGGTTTTGTGGACAGGTGTCGGTCTCGGCGAGCAGAATATTCACTCCGCGATCGCGCAAATATCCGCCCTGCAGCGCCGCGCGGAAGGCGGGGAGGCTCAGGCCGCGCGCACCCGCGGGGGTGTAGTTTCCGTTGCTCAGACGAACGGTGACGGGATTGCCCTCGCCCGCCAGAATTTTGCCGATCTCGGCGCCAAACTCTGCGGTGTGCCCCGTCGTGCAGGCAACGCCCTGAATGGTGGGATCGACCGCGTCAATGCCCTCGCGTATGGCTCTCGCCGCGCCGAGAAGCGCTTCCTTCTGAGCATCCATAAACGCGTCGGTGTAGGTGTCGTGGCAAGCATGCTTGCCGTCCATCAACGTCGCATAAAGCTCCTCGCGCGAGATCGGCTTGCCGATCCGCTTCTCCACCGCCGCCATATGCATGGGACAGCCGCAGCCGCGACCGTCGCGCGTGATCAGACGGAAATCGTCGTCCACCATGATCACGTCGGGAGAAAGGGCAGCAAGAATTTTGAACTGCTCGCGCAAATAAGTGCGTACCCCCTCATCGTAAGGACAGCAGACGTACTGCTTCTCACCGTCCGACAGATTGACGTAGGGCTGGAATGGGAAGGGCTTGTCAAGCACGTAGCCGTGTCCGATCGTGCATTGCACCAGAATGCCGCACGGAAGTCCCATTTCCTTCAGGCGATCGCGGAACAGAAGATATTTTTTTGCTTCGATCGAAGCCTTGTCGATGACGGGATCACCCTCGGGAACCAGCCTGACCATGAAGATCGGACAGCCACAGATCCCCTCCTCGATCTGACGCTTCACGTCGGCGCAGACCTCTTCCAGATGCGCGACGTCGAGCGGCATGACGGAATAAAGCTTCATATCCATATGTAAATACCTCACTTGATCAATGTTTTCTTCCGCTTTTCGGGATCAATCCTCGAGAAGCTCGTCAAAGCGCAACAGATAGCGGTGAGAGGCCGTCCGCATCTCGTCGATATAGTCCTCGGACGAGGGATCGTAGATGCCGTAGGCGATCATACCCGCCGACCTCGCGGTCTTGACCGCCCCCACGTTGTCGTCCACGAAGATCACGTCACCCACACAGACGCCGAGCGCGTCCGCCACCATACCGTAGAGCGCGGGATTGGACTTGACCGTCCCAAAATCCTCGCAGGACCACACGCGATCGAACAAATCCCAAATGCCGATGCGCTTCAGGCAGGGATCGAGCGTGACGTGGGGGCTGGCGGTGAGAATATTCAAGGACGCACCGCGCGCCTTCAGCGCGCGCAAGGTCTCGCACACGCCTTCCTTGGCGGGAATGGTGTTCTCATATGCTACCCCGGCATAGGCCTCCATGCGCGCCGTGAGAGCATCCTCGGCCTCGCAGGTGCCGAGTGTGCGAAAATATTTCGCCGAGCCGCGATAGCCCAACGGCGTGACGATCTTGAGCGTGCCGTCGGTAAATTCCAGACCGCTCTCCTCCATCACGCGCTTGATGATGCCTCCAAAGGTCGGCATCGAATCGACCAGCGTGCCGTCAAAGTCGAAGAGATAAACCTTCTTTTTTTCATTCATGATGTAGTTCCTTTTTTATATAAAATAATGCAAAAGCACGGTAGCACCATCTTCATTCATCCAACACGTAGCTTGCGACTGCTGTAAAATCACCCCTACAAGGTTAGATTTTTCTCGTCAGACAAACGACACTTTCAACATGGGTCATAAGGTCAAAAGGTGTTTTTTCGGCTAAATAAATCCTTCGCTCCAATCATCCCAATTGGGATTTTTTGTTTCCACAAGCCAATTCTTTTTGGAGCGTACCCAACGTTTTAGTTGCTTTTCTCGTGATATTGCGTCGTTAATTTCAGAATACTCCTC
>JAZSJS010000079.1:0-37666 GCA_045534435.1 Eubacteriales bacterium | reverse complement strand
AAAGCTCTTGCTCATCGCTATCAACGGTGGCTACGATGCCGCCAGCGGCATCCACATCGGCCCGCAGATGCCGGTGCTGGAGGGTGACGAGCTTGATTTTGAAACGGTCATGGAGCGCTATCAGATCTACATCGAGTGGCTCAGCCGACTCTATGTCAACACCATGAACGTCATTCACTATATGCACGATAAATATGCTTACGAAAAGACGCAGATGGCACTCCACGACACCAACGTGGGAAGATTCATGGCCTTTGGCATCGCCGGCCTTTCTGTGGTTGCCGATTCGCTCAGCGCGATCAAGTTCGCAAGCGTCCGTCCCATCAAGGACGGCGAAGGATTTGTCACCGATTTTGAAACGGTTGGAGATTTCCCGAAATTCGGAAACGACGACGATCGCGTCGACCTGATCGCAAAGGATATGACGCATCGCGTGATCACCGAGCTGCGCAAAACACCGACCTACCGAAACGCGGAGCACACGCTCTCTGTCCTCACCATCACCTCAAACGTCATGTACGGCAAGCACACCGGTGCAACGCCCGACGGCAGACGCGCGGCAGCGCCCTTTGCCCCCGGAGCGAATCCCATGCATAATCGCGAGGAAAACGGCGCGCTGGCCTCTCTGAACTCGGTTGCCAAGCTCAGCTATGACGATTGCCGCGACGGCATTTCCAACACCTTCTCGATCACACCCGAGGCGCTCGGAAGGACCGAGGAGGCGAGAATCGACAATCTGGTCACGATCCTGGACGGCTACTTCGCCAAGAAGGCGCACCACATCAACGTCAACGTTCTCAACCGCGAAACGCTCAAGAAGGCATACGAAGACCCCGAGGCCTATCCCAACCTCACCATCCGCGTGTCGGGATACGCCGTCAACTTCCACAAGCTTTCGCGCGAGCAACAGCGCGAGGTTATCAGTCGTACCTTCCACGAGACGGTATGACGGATAGGGAAAGAAAGGGCAGGGTACATTCGATCCAGAGCCTCGGTACGCTCGACGGACCGGGAGTCCGCTTCGTGGTCTTCACCCAAGGCTGTCCGCTTCGTTGCGGATGCTGCCACAATCCCGACACGTGGGAGACCGAGGACGGCAGGGAATATACCCCGCGGGAGCTTCTCGAGCGCGCGTGCCGCTACCGTGAGTATTTCGGCAAGGACGGCGGTGTGACGGTGTCGGGCGGAGAACCGCTTTTGCAAGCTGCGTTCGTGCGAGACTATTTCGCGCTTTGCCGCGAGGCTGGCTTGCACACCTGTCTCGATACGTCGGGCTGTATCCTCAACGATGAAACCAAAATGCTTCTCGACGTCACCGACCGCGTCCTCCTGGACGTCAAATATACCAACGATGCCGATTACCGCGCCCACGTGGGTTGCTCCATCGACGCGCCGCTCGCGTTTCTCGGATATCTGAACGAAAAAAAGATCCCCACGACTCTGCGTCAGGTCATCATTCCCACACTCAATGACAGCGAGGAAAATGTCCACGAGCTCAAAGCTCTGGCAAACGCGCACCGATGCGTCGATGGCATCGAACTGTTGCCGTTCCGCAAGATCTGCCAGGTCAAATATGACAAAATGGGAAAAGAATTCCGTTTTTCCAACATCCCCGAGCCGACGGCGGAAACGATGCAACGCCTGAATGCCGTTTTGCGCGAGGGCTGAGACTTCAGTGGAACAGAAGAGGGATGGCATGCTTGGTTTTTCAGTAGAAGAATTTGCCGCCACGCTTGGAATCGGCTATGAGATTCTGATTTATGGCATCGGTCTGATCGCCATGATATGTACCGTTTCCACCGTCATCGCACTCATTCGATACCGTGAGAAGTCGCATGCGGAGAAGGAAGAAAATTGAATATTCAAAAGACAAAACGGGCAGAAGAGCCGAAAGGCTTCTTCTGCCCGTTTTTGCGAAGGTTCTTGTGGGGGAGAGGATTGTAGAGGGGGCGCTTCTTTCAAGAAGCGCCCCCTCTACAAGGTCTTTCTATCAAAATCACTCACCCAATCGCTCCATGATCTTCTCAAAGGTCAGGCCGTAGCTTTGGGCGATGTCGCGTGCATAACTCTTTCCATCGGGCTTGGCGCGAACAATACGGAAGGAGCGCGTGCCTTCTCCCACAATACCGGCAACCAGCGTGTCAATGGCGACACCGCCGGAGGCTTTCGAGCGCGCGTTGATGTTGTCGATCTCGGCGGCAAGCTCGTGCAGGTGGGTCGAGAAGAGACAGCGACAGCCGACGTGTGCAAGTCCGCCCAATACCTCCGCCGCAATGTAGGAGGCTTCAAAGCTTCCCGTCGAGGAGAGCGACTCGTCAAGCAGTACCAAGCTGTGCGGCGTGACCGCGTCAAAGATCTCGCCAAGACGCGCGCACTCCTCGCCCAACCGTCCCTTGTCGATCGTGTCGTCGGCTCCGGTGGGGAAGTGCGTGTAGATGCCGTCCACGGGTGAGATGACCGCGTGCTCGGCGGGAACGTACATTCCCAATTGCATCATCACTTGCGCAAGTCCAAGCGCACAGGTGATGACAGATTTACCGCCGCGGTTCGGACCCGTCAGCACGTAGATCGTCGCGTTTGCGTCAAACATCAGGTCGTTGGGCACGATCGCATCCTCAATCTTGAGCGCAACACAGGGATTGTAGAGATTTTTGGCTTCAAACGCGCGCTCCTCCATCGGACGGATCTCGGGGATCGACAGCACGCAGCCCTTGTCACGCAATGCCTGCAGCATCTGCGTTCCGCGGATCAAAAACTCGAATTCGGGCATCAGATTGAGCAAAAACTCGGTGTTTTCCAATACGTATTCCTGCACGATCTTCTTCCAGGAGCGCAGAGAGGACTTGTAGATCTCGTTGATCGCGCTGTTGAATGCGAGCGAGAGCGCCATTTTTTGATTCTCGGAGTGCTTCTTTCCAAAGGGAACGAGATTGGCGATGCAGGTGTATTGATCATTTTTGAAATTGAGGTGCAGGATCTTGTCCAGCACGTCTCCCGACTTGAAGGATTCGGGATTGATCGAAAGCACACCCGCGGAGGAGGGGCGAAGCTGCGCGTCGAGATTGACGCCCACGGTCACACTCTTGATCTCGCGCACGCGTTGCGTCAGCTCCTCGAGCTTTTGGTTGAGCTCGCGGTAGTAGTCGCTCTCCGCAAGCTCGGTGACAAGCGTGGAAAGTGCCGTGAATGCCGGACTTTTCAGGTCATCTTTAATGTCCTTGAGTCCTTTGTGCAGCGTTTGCACGCTGGATACGTAAAGCTCGATCTCGGTGATGCTCGAGAGATAGTCGTTTGTGTCACCGTTGTCTGCCTCGAGACGGCGCAGCTCGGTGATGTCGTTGAGAATCGGAACGAGGCGGTTGATCATTTCGGTCAGTGCGCGGCAACGGAGCATATCGTCAAAGGTCGCCATGCGATAACGCATGACCTCCTCATCGGTGGTGAAAAATTGCGACAGATCGCCGTTCTTCAGATGAAAGACCTCCAAAAGTCCCAGCTCTTGCAGGGTGAAGAGGTCAATGTCGGGAAGACGTTCTCCGCTATCGTGCTGCCGCTTGGCATCGGCGCTCGGATAGATCAGGCTGAATCCATGAAAATCCATGAGGGTTTTTGAATCCTTTCGTGTTTAGTCATAGATAAGTATAACACAAAAATCGTTTTTCGTCTATACTATCTGCAAAAAAATTGCAATTTGAAGAGATTTTTTCGCCATTTGATTGACGGGAACGAGGTTTTATGATAGAATATAGGATGACTTGCGAGGAAAGGAGGAAGAAGATGCACGCAACGAATTTGACCGAGCTGATCCGCACCGATGCGCTCGACGGACTTTTGCGCCTGTGCGGTACAGAGGAAGGAATCTTGGCACGCGGATCGGATTATGACTTCTTTCTCGCTGTGTGTAGAGCGATTCCGCTTTTGCAAGGGCATCCTTTCCCCCAAAGCCTCCAAGGCTTTTTGGAGGATCGGTTTGCGATCACGCAGCCGCTCACGGCAGACAGTGCCGCCGAAATCTGGAGGCGTGTTTCGGAAATGCTTTTGCAGCATCCGACCGCGTTTCCCGTCAGCCTTGAATCAAAAGCCCTGCCCGAATGGGATTTGCCCTCCTTGACGGAGCAAAAAAGCACCTCGGTTTGGAGGGTGGGGGAGACGGTAGACACCGCGGCGACCTCATGGCAGGTCTGGGAGGCAGAATTGCGACGTTCGCTTGATGAAAGAGCGAAGGCCGGCTTTTCTTGTGTTGCTCTGCGGCTTTCGGATGCGGCTTTGGGACAGAGACCCAATCCTTTTTTCGTGGATCGAAGCCTGAGCGCTTCCCCGCGAAGCGATGAGGATCTCGCGCTTCTGTGTGCACAACGCGTGCGCTTTTTCTGCATTGAGGCGCAACGAAGAGCGCTGACCTTGCTTTTGGAGCTTGACGGGGATTGTCGGAATCCGATCGGCTTTTTGGAATGGCTTGAGCAGACGGTTGGATTGCCTGCCATCCTTGCCGTTGCAACGAGGGGAAACAGCGACCTTCTTCTGAGGTTTGCCGAACGTGAGCATCGTGCGTCCGTCGGCTTGGCGATCGATCTTGCGCGTTTTTCCGACCGTGCGACGCTTGAGAGGGAGGTGCGAGCGTTGGCGGAATGCTATCCCTTGGGACGCCTTGCGGTGCTCGACGGAGAGTGCCTTGAACGATTTGAAACAGCTTGTGAAAACACGATTCCAATGAGGTATTGAAGAAAATATGAGAACAAAAACCGAAGAAATGTATGCGACAACGGCCCCGTGGCGCTTGTTTTTTATCGTGGCGGCTCCCGGCATGATCAGTATGTTTGCCATGTCGATATACAGTATTATAGAGGGGATCTTTATCGGACAGATCCTTGGAGAAGGTGCGTTCGCGGCGGTGAATATCGCAATGCCTCTGGTGTTTATCAATTTTTCGCTTGCCGATCTGATCGGTGTGGGGGCTTCTGCTCCAATCTCCATCGCGCTTGGCAAGGGGGATCATAAAACGGCAAATAATATTTTTTCCTGCTCGGTGATCATGATCTTTTGCGTATCGGTGCTCATGGGGGGCATCATGTTCTTTGCCGCCGAGCCCTTGTCGAGGCTGATGGGCGCTGACGACGTGCTGCTGGACACCGCAGTGAGATATTTGCGAACCGCCGCGCTTTGCAGTCCTCTCACGGCAATCTTTTTTGCCATGGATAACTATCTGCGCATCAGCGGATTTGTCAAAATGAGCATGGCGGTCAACATCATCTGCAATCTGCTGACGCTGGGCTTTCTCAGCTTTTTCCTGCTCGTTTGCAAGATGGACGTCGTGGGCTCGGCGCTTGCAACCTCGATCTCGATGTGCACCTGTGCGATCGTGGCAATGATGCCGTTCGTGATGAAAAAGGCGCTGCTCAAATTTGCAAAGCCAAAATTCAGCCTTGCCATGGTCAAGCAGATCACGGCATGCGGTTCTCCCGTCTTTCTGAGCAACGTTTCGGGGCGTGTCACCTCCATTCTAATGAATATCTCCCTGATGTCGGTCGGCGCAAAGGCGCTCGGAGAGGGCGGAGGCCAAACCGCGGTCGCCGTGTATGCGGTCCTGATGTATGCAAGCGATCTTTGCTGGCCGCTTCTCTATGGAATTGCCGATTCGCTTTCTCCTGCGCTTGGCTACAATTGGGGCGCGAAGAATTACGGCAGGGTCAAAAGCATTGCAAAATGTGCCTATCTCGGAACGGCAACGGTCGGGCTCATCTCCACGTCATTCCTGTTCTTCTTTCCCGATGTGATCGCCGCCTGGTTTGTGAATGCGGAAGACGTCAAGCTTTTGGAAATCTCCTCGCATGCCATCCGCCTCTTCTGCTTTGCCTATCTCTTCCGTTGGATCGCCGTCACCACGCAAAGCTTTTTCAGCGCGATCGAAAAGCCGATTCAGGCAACGGTCATGTCGGTTGCGGTGGCATTCGTCTTTCCCGTTTTGTTTCTCGGCGCACTTTGGGGCTTCGGACTTGACGGAATCTGGTTCAACTTCGTTGGTGTCAATGCGTTTGCCGCGATTCTTTCCGCATTTTTGCTCTCTCGCTTGATGAAAGAGATCGAAAAGAGGACGGTGCGCGTCAAGGAAACGCAGTGTGACGGATAATTTCAGATCAAAAACAGAGCATCTGCCCGGCAGATGCTCTGTTTTTTATGATTCGGTTTTTGTCAGAAAATCGTTCAGCAAATCGTCCTGAAGCCTTTTCACCGTGTCGGCATCCTTGCCGCCGATCGGCTTGCCGTCAAGCTCAAGCACGCGCACGCAAAGAGCGGACGCAGAGGTGATCAGAATCTCATCGGCATTCTTCAGCTCGTCAAGCGTGTAGCATTCCTCTCGAACGGGGATCCCAAAGCGCCGACAGGACTCGATCAGATGCGCGCGCCCCGTTCCCGCCAGAATGAGATTGTCTGCGGGGTGGGTAAAGAGAACGCCGTCCTTGAGGATTGAAAGGTTGGAATGCGCACACTCGGTCACGATATCTCCGCGGTGGAGAATACATTCGTCCACCCCTGCTTCGACGGTTGCCTGCGTGGCAAGCACGTTGGGAAGAAGGTTGAGCGTTTTGATGTTGCAGTGGTAAAAGCGCGTATCCTCGAGCGTGATGCAACGCATCGGTCGGTAGGTATCCTTGATCTCGGCCGGCTTGAGCATGATCCAAAGATTAGCCTTTGCATCCTTGGGGAATGCGTGATTTCGCGGCTCTGTGCCGCGGGAAAGCTGAAAATAGACCCACAGATTTCCAGAGTCCAGACGCTTGACAAGGGAAGAGAGCAGCTCTGCAAGCTCACCCGCCGAAAGGGGCGGCGTGATGCGAAGCAGCTCCGCGCTGCGGAAGAAGCGCTCCACGTGCTCCTCCAGGGCGTAAATCTGATAATTTCGACTGTATGTAACGTCATATACACCGTCACCGAAATAGCAGGCGCGGTCCAGCATGGGAATCCTGATCTGCTCCAGCTCGTCGATCTCGCCGTTGTAATATCCAAGTGTTTTCATAAAAGCTGCATCGATCCTTTCTGTCATGTTTGAGTATAGGTTGCAACGAAGGTCAGAAGCTCGCGTGCCTCTGCGGAATATTCTGCCGACGTGTCGGCGAGTGCCGCCTCCGCGATCTGCTTTGCCGTGCGGGTGAATGCGGGGGCGTCTGCAACGACGGTTTGCTCGGTTCCGTCTGTATAATGAATCACGGCATAAAACTCGGCCTCATAGGGCTTGGAGAAATCCTTGACGGAAAGGCCGTTCGTTACGGCATCCAAACGGATCCATTCCTGCCCGGAGGGCTGCGTCAGCGTTTTCGAGGGCAATTCAGAGATCTCCAGGATCTCATTCTCTGAGGAAATTTTTGCTTTGAACGTCAGAAATGGGGAGGAGGTCAATTGCGTATAGACGCTTTTTTTCAGCAAAGCGGAAAAGCGGAGATGGGGGGCGTAGGAATCGGTCGAGAGTGCCGCTCCCTCCCACACGTCAAAATCCAGAAGCACGGGAGAGAGATGAAGGTCGGTTTGGGGCGTCAGCGCCGCTCCTGCGGGGAAGAGCTCTCCGTCCGATGTGTACCAACCCACAAAATCCGGCTCGTCACAGGAGGGAAGCTCGGTCGATTCCCCCAAAACGAGAATCAGCTCGGTTTGTGTGTCCTTGGTTTCAAAGGTGAGCGTCACACGGGGAAGGGGAAGCACCTTGACGTAAACGACGGCATAGACAAAATAAGTATAAACCGTTTGCGAGGATGAGGCGGGAGCCTTTGAGGAGGTCTTCCCGCGTATTACAAGTATATGCGAGGTGTTCTCGTCCTCGTTCACGGGAATCGACAGATCCAGGTTTTTGCCGTCAGATGCCGATTGCCATTCGCCGCCGTTCCAGGCATATTCCAAGCCCTCCACGCAATACTCATGCGTGACGACACCTGCAAGAGAAAGTGCGTCGTTGGGATAGACCTCGCAGTCAAGATAGATCGCCTTGTTGCGGTTGCTCAGCCTTTGCGGCGCGGTCAGCTCGCATTGGAAATCATATCTCTCGGTTGCCTGACAGGTAAGCGTGCAGGAGCCGTTTGCGGGATCGGCACAGGGATCGGTCGGCATATCCGCGTAAACCGGAATCAAAAAGGTGGCGGGCGCATCCAGAAGATCAAGTGCCGCAAAGGATCGGTGAAGCGAGCGCGCCTCACTCATCGCGCCGTATACCGCGGTCATATACTGATGTGAAAAATCCGAGCCCGAGCGACTGTCCACGTCAAATTTCTGCAGATAGACCGTCGATTGATAGCGGTCGATGTAATTGGCTTTCAAAAAATACGTGCCGCCGTAGAGTGCCTTCCAATCGGTGTTCCATGCACCGCCGTCACCCCAGGTCTCTGCCATGGCAGAGGTGCCCGTCAGAGCGCGCTTCATGGCGTTGTGATAGATTGCAAACACACCTTTTCCGGTGGCGCCGACATTGAAATAGTTGTAAAGTCCGTCAAGCGCGAGCAGATCCTGCGCGGTAAAGTCTGCAAAGGGATACTTTGGAGGCAGCACCGCGCTTCCCGAATCGGTTTTCTCGGTTTGATTGACGTAAAAATCGCGCAGCTTGGTTCCGCATTTGCCCGAAATGAGAGGGGAGGTGCCTTGTGTGCCTTGCTCCTGTCGGATCTTTGCTGCCAGGAAGATGGGATTGACGTCCAATTCCTCTCCCAAATGCAGGAAATATTCCGCATAGGTCATGCCGTTCATCAGCGCCTTGTCTTCCATGAAGGTGCCGGAAAGCACCGCCTCCACTTGGGAGAGTGAGACGCTTTCGTTTCCCGTCAAGGAATAAAATTGGAAAATATCGGCTTCGTTGAGGAAATTACGGGGATCCATAAAATATTCCACGGTTTTCGTCGATGCCTGATAGTAATTTCCGCTGTCGTAGGTTTCTTTGTTGAAGGGATGGTGATAGGCGATGTAATCGACGGAGGAATAGATGACATTGAGCTCTCCGTCGCTTGTTTCACGGTCAATAACATAATCCCACGTGTAAGAGGGCTCTTGCTCGGTAATGAGAAGAGGTGTGAAGCTCCAATTGGGGTGCAAGAGATGCAGTTCGGTCAGATCGAGGGCATAATCTTTGGGAAAGCCGGCATCGATCAGATCAAGATAATAGCGCTCGGCGTCTCCCGAAAAATAACGCTCACTTCCGCTCGGTGCAAGGATCAACTGTGAGACGATCAGTGCCGAAAGAGCAACGATGAGCAGAGCCGACAGCAGCTTCAAAACGATTTTTTTGCGATTGCTTTGCATCTTGACACCTCCTTTCTTTTCGATTTTTTCAGTGTTTCAGTAATTATAATTTATTATAACATATTTTTCTTCCTTTGACGAGTCTTTTTGCAAAAAAAGAGAAAAGATTTTCAAAAAATACGGGAAATAGGTGGGTGTGCACAAAACGGCAAGCAGAAAGCCGCCGAGAGAAACCCTTTGGTCGCTCTCGGCGGCGGTTTTGGTTCGGCTTCTGCTTTTGTTTCGAACATTGTTTGTTTTTATATGTTTGAATTTTATTTTGTTGAAAAAAGCAAAATATTCAAGAAAAGTATTGACATTTTTATTTTTTATGATATAATATATTTCAAGATTGAGAAAAAAGGAGGTAAATCATATGAATAAGGTTCAATTGTTGAAAGAGCCGGGATACATCTATGATCTAAACTTTATATTTTGTTTAAAATTCAACATGAATTTGTATGTGGATGAGCTTCCAAACGACGAGAAAAAAGAAGCAACCGTCAAATATTTCAAGGATGTATCGAATCGGTTTGGCGATATTCCGGATGACTTATACGTTTTCTTTCATGCTCTTGATGCCGGCCGGGCTTTTTTTCCAACGTTTTATTTTAATCTTTATAAGGGTCAATTTGCAACTGCGTACAATTTTGAATATTTGCTAAAAGAACTGTCCGACCAAGATCAATTGATCCGCAATCTTATCAAGTTTTATTTTCACGATTTTGATGATGAAACAGTGGAACAATGTACCGCCTCTCTTAATCGTATGTTCTCTTGCATCAAAAACTCCGATTATTCCGATAAAGAAAAAAATAAACTTTATGAGTTTTTCATTGATCCGTCTCGATACATCCAATTGCTTCAGTATGAATTGATACAAAAAGAATTTAAGTTGTCTGAATATTATAAAGATCATTATCAAAAGATTATCGATGTTTATAATCAGACTACAATTGAATCGTTATATGGGGATTTGAAAGATTTTCGAAACATAAATATCGAAGACGGTGCCGAAATCGGATACATATCATATTGTTTACTTAATAAGCTTTGTATTAGTGTATGGTTTCTTGAAGATGGTTTTCTGCCCTTGCTAGGATGTGAGTATATGTCTATTCTTGGATATGCCAAAGATATGAGTCACGATCCCGAACTTTCTGATTTTGGTACGGCTTTGTGCGAAGAAAGCCGTGTGAAAATTTTGAACTTGTTGCTTGAACGTGAAGAAGTAACTTGCAAAGATTTAGAGAAGGAATTCAATTTTTCAGGATCGACTGCATATCATCATATCAATATTATGACAAAAGTAGGTTTGGTCAAAACTCGCAGTGAAGGCAAGATCATTTTATATAGTTTAAATAAGCGATACATTAAAAATGTTATAGATGTACTTAATAAAATCTTAAACTAAGAAAGGGAGTTAATATGAAAAAAAGCTGGAACAAACCTGCTTGTCTGACCTTGATGGCAGAGGAATTGTGTTTGCATATCAAAGCGGCTGCATGGTCGGAAGGCGGTATTTGTACGGATTTTGTACTCCGCTAATTCAACATTCAAAAAACCACCGATTGAATTTCAATCGGTGGTTTTCATTGTATTTTGAAAACCACCGGCAGTGCCGATGGTTCCAAAAAGCTTTTGCCAAGTAAGCCTTCTCCTGTGGAAGAAGGGGGACCACGGTAGTGGTGGATGAGGAGTTACCTTGTGTTGAGGACACCTCATCCACTATATCAATCTTTTGCTTTTTCAAAAAGGATCTTTCCGTCCTCGGCACGTAGGGTGAGCCGGTCTCCCTTGACGATGCGGCCCTCCAGCATTTCGGTGGAGAAGGCGTCCTCAACCATACGGACGACGGCGCGGCGCAACGGACGCGCACCGTAGGTCGGATCAAAGCCCTCCTTGGCAAGCAGAGCAGCGACCGACGTGTCAAAACTGACATGAATATCCAACGCATCGATCCGCTTTTTGACGTCCTCCAGCATCAGAGTGGCAATTTTTTCAATGTCCTCCTGCTCGAGACTGTTGAAGATGATAATATCGTCGATGCGGTTGAGAAATTCGGGACGGAAGGTGTTCTTAAGCGCTTCCATCATGCGGCTTTTCTGGGCTTCACGGTCATTTTTAGCGGCTTCTGCCGTAAAACCGAGCGAATTTGTTGCCTTGAGCTCGCCCGCTCCCACATTCGAGGTCAGAATGATAACGGTATTGCGGAAGTCGACGTGGCGTCCCTGAGAGTCGGTCAGCACACCGTCCTCCAACACCTGCAAGAGGATGTTGAAGACGTCGGGATGCGCCTTTTCGATCTCGTCGAAGAGGATCACCGAATAGGGCTTGCGACGGATGCGCTCGGTCAGCTGGCCGCCCTCCTCAAAGCCGACGTAGCCGGGAGGCGAGCCGATCAGCTTGGAAACGCTGTGCTTTTCCATATATTCCGACATATCCAAACGGATCATCGCGGAGCTGTCGCCAAACATGACGTCCGCCAGTGCCTTTGCAAGCTCGGTTTTTCCGATGCCTGTCGGTCCCATGAAGATGAACGAGCCGACCGGTCGGCGGGGATCCTTGAGTCCCATTCTGCCGCGGCGGATGGCACGGGTGACGGCTTCGACGGCGAGATCCTGTCCGATCACGCGATCCTTGAGTAGCTCGCCCAGATGCAGGAGCTTGTCGCTCTCTTCCTCCAGAAGACGATTGACGGGGATCGACGTCCACTGCGTCACCACGTCGGCAATATCTGCGGCGGATACGTTGAGCGTTTCTGTTTTTTGTGTGTCATTCCATTCGTTCTTTTTGGCTTCAAATTCTTCCTTTGCCTGTTGCTCCTCGTCACGCAAGGCAGCGGCTTCCTCAAACCTCTGCGCAAGAATGGCGTCCTCCTTTTTCTTGGCAAGCGTGCGCATACGCTCCTCAAGCTCCTTGAGATCGGGCGGGGAGGTGTGTGCGCGGATCCGCAGACGCGATGCCGCCTCGTCAATCAGGTCGATCGCCTTGTCGGGAAGGAAGCGGTCGGTGATATAACGTACCGAAAGCTCGACCGCAGCCTCAAGCGCATCGTCTCCGATGCTCAGCTTGTGGTGCGTTTCGTATTTTTCACGCAGACCGCGCAGGATCTGCACCGCCTCCTCCTTGCTCGGCTCTCCGACCGAAACCGATTGGAAACGGCGCTCCAATGCCGCGTCCTTTTCGATGTGCTTGCGGTATTCCGCGATCGTGGTCGCACCGATGACCTGCATTTCTCCGCGCGCCAGGGCGGGCTTGATGATGTTGGCGGCATCGACCGCTCCCTCGGCAGCACCCGCACCGATGATGGTGTGGATCTCGTCGATGAAGAGGATGAGATCGGGATTCTTGCGAACCTCTTCCATCACGTTCTTGAAGCGCTCCTCAAATTCACCTCGATATTTTGCGCCGGCGATCATCGCGGCGATATCCAGCGTGACGATCGTCTTTTGACGAAGATTTTCGGGAACGTTTCCCGCAACGATGCGTTGCGCCAGTCCCTCGACAACGGCGGTCTTGCCAACACCCGGCTCACCGATGAGACAGGGATTGTTTTTGGTGCGGCGGGAAAGGATCTGAATCACACGCTCGGTTTCGTTGTCGCGTCCGATGATCGGATCGATCTTTCCGGCGCGCGCCGCCTCAGTCAGATCTCTTCCAAAGCTTTTGAGCGTCGGTGTGGAATCCAGCGCACCCTTCTCGGCACGCGCATCTGCCGATGCTCCGCCGAAGCGCCCCCCTCCGGATGCCGATCTTTCGTTTGCGGCGGAGGTCCCGAGATAGCCGATCAGGTCGTTTCGCAGATCTCCCACAGAAACACCGAGGCTTTCCAAAATCCGAACGGCAACGCAATCCCGCTCTCCCAAAAGTGCCAGCAGAAGATGCTCGGTTCCGATATAATCCTGTCCGCCTCGCTGAGATTCGTAAAGCGCGTTTTCAATGATATTTTTCGTGCGCGGTGTCATATCCGTGGCGGAGAGGGAGGTGGGAGATCCAACGCCTGCCATCTGCGTGATGGCGCTTTGCACCTTGTCCGCACTTGCCTCGCGTTCGGCAAGATAATGTGCAGCGATGCCGGATTCCTCCTTGATCAGGGCGAGCAGCAGATGCTCGGAGCCGATATAGGTATGTCCCATTTCGGATGCGATGCGCAGCGAAAAATTGAGAACGTTGGTTGCTTTTTGTGTAAAGCGGTTTGCCATATAAAATCACACTCCTTTCGGAATCGATCTTTCGACAACCGATTCCGGATTCGTTATTGTTTTTGAATGACCGATTGGATCTTTTGCGCACGGAGCTTGTCCCGCGCGCTTTCGGTCTTGGGGGTGTTTTCACCCGAAAGCGTCAGGGTTGCCGGCATCGCCTCCACCAAAAGCGTTCCCAGCTGCTCGTAGCTGATGTCCTCGACGATGCCGAGAGAAATGCCGAAGCGAACGTCGGAGAAAAGCTTCATGAATTCGGAGGTGGAGATCATGTAGGCATATTTCAAAAGCCCCTCACTGCGAAGGATGCGGTCTGTCAGCCTGTCAAGCGCATCTCCCGTAATCTTTTTGCGCGCCTTTTGCTCACTTTCGGTGATCTGACGGATCACCTCGCTCATCTTTTGGAGGGTATCCTCCTCGGTGATGCCGAGCGTGATCTGATTGGAGATCTGGTAGATACATCCCGCGCTTCCGCTGCCCTCGCCGAAGAGTCCTCGCATGGTGAGTCCCAGCTTGGCGAGCTGCGTCGCAAGAGAATCCATATAGCCGCCGCGCGTCAGAGCAGGAAGGAACATCATGACCGATGCGCGCATTCCCGTGCCGAGATTGGTGGGGCAGTGGGTCAGATAACCGAGACTGTCGCTGTATGCGAAATCAAAATCCTCATCCAATCTTTTTTCGGTGCGCGAGGCGTTGAGATAGGCATCCTCAAGCGCAAGTCCCGGCAAAATACTCTGGATCCGCAGATGATCCTCCTCGCAGACCATCACGGCAAGGCCTGCCGTTTCCTGCAAAAAGAGGGCGTGCGGCGCTTCCTTGGTTGCAAATTCGGGGCTGACGTAATGACGCTCCACGTAGGAGGTTGCCATCACGGGGGAGAGATCCGAAAAGTTGATCTTGCGAAAGCCGGATGCCTCCAGCGGAACGCTCACCTTTTCGATGATCTCGTTTGCCTTTGCCACGTCAAGTCGGCTGGCAAAGGGATAGCCGTTGATATTTCTTGCCAAACGGACACGCGTGCTGATGACGGTGTCGGAGTCTTTTCCAAGCGTATTGTACCAAGCCATTGTCATTCCTCCTTGTCGCTTTCGGATTGCAGCTTGCGGACCTCGTCACGCAGAGAGGCTGCGCGCTCGTAATCTTCCTTCAGCACCGCTTCCTGCAGCTCCTTTTTCAAGCGCTTCAATTCCTCCGCGCGTGCCTGTTTGGCGCGATGGCGGGCGGGAACGCTTCCCGTGTGGGTGGTCGTTCCGTGCACCGATTGGATCATGCGTGAGAGCTCGTCCCGAAAGACCTCGTAGCAGGTGGGACAGCCGACCTTTCCCGTTTCGGCAATATCGGCATAGGTGCATCCGCAATCGCTGCATTTCTTTGCCGCGGGGACTTTCATCGCGGGGATTCCGAAAAATCCGCCGAAGAGATCGTCGTGAAATGCCGAAAAGGGGTCGGCAAAGCTTCCGATCATCGATGTAATATCCTGCAGATTTCCTTTTTCGCGCAAATTCGCGGCGCATTCGCCGCACAGAGAATATGCGCGCGTTTTTCCGTTGATGTTTTCGTTATAGAAAACCGTTGCGGTTCTTTTTTTGCATTTTTCACACAACATAAAAAATCATTCCTTTCCATGCGCCCGCTCGGGCAGACGCAGTCTTTTTGTGATATTATAGCGTATTTCGTTCGCAAAAACTGTCGGAATCTCTGTAAAAATCAAAAAATTATCTGTTTTTCATCAAAGATAACAGCATTTGCTTGAAAATGTCGGCGCGGATGCTTCCGCGAACCGCGGGAGGAAGGGAAGCGAGAGCCGCGTTGGACATCGCGGCGGCACAGATCATGAACTCGCGCTCGGAGATCAAGGCGTTTCCGTGCAGATTTTTGAGATATGCCACGGCTTCGCGCTCGTCGATCTCGTCTCCCACCGCGCAAAAGAAGTGCATTAGATATTCGTTGGAGTCCATTCTCTTGCGCACAATGCGGATGCATCCGCCGCCGCCTCTGCGCGATTCGATGATGTATCCGCGCTCCGGAGTGAATCGAGAGGAGATGACGTAGCTGATCTGGCTGGGTACGCAGCCAAGCCGCGTCGCCATTTCATTCCGCTGCAGCTCGAGGATCCCGTCACTTTCATTCAACATTTCTTCAATTAGTTTTGCAATATGATCGGTCAGCATTTTGTTTCTCCTTTGAGTTTGACTTTCTTTGACTTTCTGCGATTATTATACTTCAAAAGTCAAACAAAGTCAAAGTCAAACAAGGTCAAAAAACAAAAATGAGAAGCGATGAGAGTCGGTTATTTCAAAATATCACCCTGTTTTCTTAAAAAATCTCGTTTTTTGAGGTTTTGAAAAAGGAAGGCGGTTTCTTGCTGAGAATAGGTGGTAATTCGTCGTTTACGGTTGACAAACGGAATGTTTTGTGATATACTATATAAAAATTATGAAACAAAAACGCGAGGAAAGGAGATGAAGCAAAATGGAAGATCTCGCAGAGCGCTATCCGCATCTGTGTCAAATCAACAGTCCCGAGGATCTCAAGGCATTGCCCGAAGAGAAGCTGGAGCCACTGGCAAAGGAGATCCGCGAGTTTTTGGTGGAACGTGTTTTGGAAAACGGCGGTCATCTTGCTTCCAATTTGGGGGTTGTTGAGCTTTCGTTGGCAATTCACAGGGTTTTTTCCTCTCCGCATGATCATATCATTTTTGACGTAGGGCATCAAGCATATGTACACAAGCTGATCACAGGACGGCGTGACCGCTTTTCGACCCTTCGTCAGGGAGGGGGACTCAGCGGATTTCCGAAGCGAAGCGAAAGCGAGCACGATTGCTTTGGTACGGGACACAGCTCCACCTCACTCTCTGCTGCACTCGGCTTTTCGGAGGCGGACAGGCTCAACGGCTCGGATGCCTACACGGTTTGCGTGCTCGGAGACGGGGCCTATACGGGCGGTATGATCCATGAGGCACTTAACAATTGCAAAAGAAGATTGCGTTTGATCATTATTATAAATGAGAATGAAATGTCGATCTCCAAAAACATCGGACGCTTCGCGAAAAATCTTTCGCATTTGCGCTCCACCAAGGGATATTTCCGTACCAAAAGCGCAACCACGTCGATCCTCGGTCGCATTCCGTTCATTGGAAAGAAGCTCGTCAATCTGCTTCGCCGTGTCAAAATGGGAATCAAGGCGGTTCTTTACGGCAGTAACTATTTTGAAAATCTGGGGCTTTATTACCTCGGTCCCGTTGACGGAAACGACGAGGCGGCGGTCGAACGCCTTTTGCAGGAGGCCAAGGACAGCAAGCAAAGCTGCGTGATCCATCTCAAGACGCGAAAGGGAAAGGGCTATGCCCCCGCAGAAGCCACCCCCGATCGCTTCCACGGTGTCTCTCCCAAGGCATGTCAGCCTCATGAGGGAACCAGCTTTTCCGACGAGATGGGTGAGATCCTGACCGAAATGGCTGCAAAAAATGAAAAGATTTGCGCCATCACCGCGGCAATGACGGGCGGTACGGGCTTGACGCGTTTTCAAACCACCCATCCGACGCGCTTTTTTGACGTTGGAATTGCGGAGGAGCACGCCGTCACGTTTGCGGCGGGACTTTCGGCAAACGGTTTCCGTCCGGTCGTCGCGGTCTATTCCACCTTTTTGCAGCGTTCTTATGACAATATCATCCACGACGTCGCACTTCAGGAGCTTCCCGTGATCTTTTGCGTGGACCGTGCCGGCTTGAATCCGGCAGACGGTGCGACGCACCACGGCATTTTCGACGTGGCGTTTCTCTCACAGATCCCCTCGATGCGCATTTATACGCCGCTGACGCGCGCTGCGCTGAAAAACGCGCTTGAGGATGCGATGAGCGCAAGCGTTCCGTGCGCGATCCGTTATCCGAACGGTTATGAGAATCCCGCCGTGGTACAAGCCTTCTACGGCACCGAGAAGCCGTCTGGGGTCGGCATCCGAAGCAACTTCCTGCACGGAGAGGCCGATTCTCCCGAGCAGCTCGATTCGTTGATCATCACCGACGGACGCATCGTCAAGGAGGCAATGCGTGCTTGTGATCTTTTGGCAGAGAAGGGACACACCGCGGGCATTTTGCTGCTTGAGAGGATCAGACCCTACACAGAGATCGCCGAGGAGATCCTTCCGTTCTTGCCGCAAAAGCCTTGCCGGATCGTCTTTCTGGAGGAGGAGATCAAGGCAGGTGGCATGGGTATGATGCTCTCCGACGCACTTTCGACGTACGAGGCTATGAAGAACAAAACGCCGCTCATCATGGCGACCGATGATAACTTCGGAGTGCGTACGAAGGACGAACCGATCTATCACACGGTCGGACTTGATGCCGAATCGATCGCCGATCGGATCTTGAATGCATAAAATGAATCAAAAGCAGAGATGTGACCGCTTGACGGCTGCATCTCTGCTTTTATTTTTTTGAAAAAATCGTGTTCTTTCGAGAAAAAGCACTTGACAATCTATTGATCGTGTGATAGAATATAGATAGAAGATGATATGTTAAATATAAGGAGGATAACGCTATGAAGTTGAAATTTTATGACGAATATATTCCCGGAACCAAGCTCAAGCAGTCGGATATGGACGGCCTGACGGGTCTGGATTTTTTGAAAAAGGTATCTTTTATCAATGAGGGCGTCATGATGACGCAGATCCGCGATATTTCCGGCATCGACAGCTCCACGTTGCAGAACTGGACGAAAAGAGGCTGGGTGGCAACCAGCAAGCTCAAAAAATACAACATCGATCAGGTTGCCCACATTCTCATCATCAATATGCTTCGTTCCTGTATGCAGCTGGACAAGATCGCGTTTTTGATCCAATATATCAACGGAACAGTGGGAGATGCCAGCGATGATATCATTCGCGATTCCGAGCTTTACGATTACATTTGCCGTATTCTGAATCGGCTGATCGAAAACGACTCTTGCGCGCTTGCCACCATTGGTGAGACGGTTGCCGAGATCACCGCGAGCTACAAGGAGCCCTTCGAAGGAGCCCGTGAGCGCTTGAACCGTGCGCTTGAGGTCATCGTGGTGACCTACTATGCAACAGTCATCAAGCAGCATGCCAACGTGTTGCTCGAAAAGCTGGAGAACGAACGTGCATAATTGCATCAAAAAAAGACCGCAGAGAGCTCTGCGGTCTTTTGATTTTGTATGACAGACGGCTCAGACTTCCTTTTTTGTCTGTTTTTCATAAATGTTTTTCTGACTGCATCCGGCTCTTCCGCCGCCTGCACAGGCACACGCGCAGGCGCAGGCACATCCTCTGCCACCGCCTCCGGAGCCGCCGTATTTTGCGGCGTGCTTGTCACGCGCGCTGATATATCTCGGATTCGATCTGCCGTAGACGTGAACGTGATGACCGTAGCCTCTCATAAAGCCTCTGCCTCGGTGATAGGAAACGAAGCTGTCGGCGATATAAAGCTCGGCGATGCCGATGCCGAGGACTGCAAGGACCACAAGGAAGACGACACCTGCCTTGTCTCCCGACAGATCGTCGTTGACACCGCTATCGTCAAACGGCAGATAGGTGCTGACAACCGGAGCAGGGAATGCATCCTTATGATAGGAGACGTTCATCATTACGTAGGTTCCAACGTCCATTTTGCCTTCCCAAACCAGGTGCTCACCGTCGATCTTTCCTGCGTTCGCCGTCTTGGTGTCGGCTTGCTTCCAGAGAAATTGATAGTGCTCCACCGGTGTCTCGTTGAACCAACCGGGAACAAAGGCATAATAATATCCTTCCGCATCCTCATGGAGCAATCCCTTTTGATTGACGGTGAAGGAGAAGTTGAGCGTTTCGCCTCCGTCATAGCCACGACGGAAGTAGAGCCTCGTCGAAACGTAGTCGCCGTCGATATATCGTTCGGCAGATTTGATCGTTTTGGAAAGCGAGCTTTGGTAGATCACAAAATCGGGGTTTGCCATGCCGATGTCCACCCACGTCAGCTCCTCGCTCTCGTCAAGCGCGTTCCATACGAAGGAATATTCAATGTCCAGGCTTCCGTCCTCCAGAGGAACGACCGTGATCGTGTAGTCCTTGATCACATCCTGCGGTGAGGGGGTATAGATCACCGCGAGCAGGATCAGCGCGACCTGAACAAAGATGCAGATCGCGAGAAGGATCGTGTTGGAAATAGGAAAGGTTCGTTTTTTGCGCACGGATTCTTCGTCAAAGGCATAGGTGCTTGTCTGTTTCTGTTTTGCCATTTTCCGTTTCCTTTCACCGTTTGTTTCTAAACGGGCATTCGAGTGCTTCTTTCTCGGTCATCCCGCGAAGCGCGCGTGCGCGCTTATGCTCCCAGATGCGTGCAAAGCTGTCCGTCAGGATATTTCCAAGCCCTGCGTCATCCGAAAGCCAGCTTTGGCAGGGAACGACCGTGCCGTCCGGGGCGATCGCCATATTACTGAGCGCTGCACCGCACATTGGCAGATTCATGGAAAGCGACTCGAGCTTTTCCTTTGCAACGAGTCCGGGCGAGGTGAAATCGATCTCCATCGCGTTTTCGTCGCAGAAGGCCTTTGCCTCGCGCAGGATCGAGAAAAGTGCATCCTCGGAAAGATCGTGCGTTTGATGATTGCTTGCCGCCGTGCCGGTGCAGATCAGGCCGCTGACCGTCACAAAGCGAACGCCGAGAGCGCGTATGAATTCAAGCGTTTTGAGATAGTCGGCATTTTCCCGGCAAAGCGGTGTGTTGACGCTGATGTCAAGCCCCGCCTCCACGGCGTTGCGGATACCGCGCACGGTGTCGGCAAAATGTGTGCTTCCGACGAATTTGTTATGTATGGCCTCATCGTGTGAATAGAGCGTGACCTGCACGCTGTCAAGGCTCGCCTTTTTCAGATCCGCGGCAAGCTCTGCCGTCAGATTCACGCCGTTTGTATTCAGTCTTGTGACGAACCATTTTGCGTGATCCACAAGCTCCGCCAGATCCTCTCTCTGAGTGGGCTCTCCGCCCGTGAAGGTGACCATCGGAACCCCTGCGTCACGAAGGTTATCGATCGCTTTTTTCCACTCTTCTGTGGAGAGCTCGCGCGCTTTGGCGTACGTTTGTCCCGCCGCATAGCAGAAGATGCATTTTTGATTGCATTTCCATGCACCGTCTTCGGCGGTCATGGCGCTGATCATGAGATCCATTCGGTGCGGCGCGCTCATTCTTTTGGCATAAGCGCGGATGGAAAGCCTTTCGATCTCTGCATCCGGAGTGCCGCCGCGAGCGATCTGAAAGATGATGTCGAGCATTTCGGCAAGATCCTCCTTCAGAAGATCCGGTGCGACGCGAGGGTAGACCGTATGCGTCTGAAGAATCGTTTTTTTCTCGATCTCCTCAAGGTCGGCATCAAGGATCTCCTTTCCGTCAAAGCGATTGACCTCCTTCATGAATGCCGAGAGCATCACCGCCCAGGAATATCCGACGGGCAAGAGATAATAACCGTTGAGTATCAGGATGTAGGGCGCATTTTTGAACAGGTTGAATTTTGGCGGCACGAGGTGCATCCGCACCACGCCGGGCGCATCCGGATCGAAGGTGCAGTGCTTGACACCGCTTTTCCATTCTCTGTATTGCGCGAGCTTGTTTTTGATTCCCATATTGTCCTTTCTGTGGCAGAGCCGTGTTCATTGAATCGCCCTGTGCGGTTGAACGATTTTATTTTCCTTTTTTCTTTCTTGCCAAGGGGTTCTGAGCCATGGCCTTTTCCATATCTGCGTTGCTGATGTGGGTATAGATCTGCGTGGTGTTGAGCTGCTCGTGACCGAGGATCTCCTTGAGGACGCGAACGTCCACGTTTCCGCTCTGATACATCAGCGTGGCTGCGGTGTGGCGCAGCTTGTGCACCGAATAATGCTTTGCCTCCAGATCGGCAAGCTTGAGATATTTGTAGACCATCGCCTGCACCGTTTTGACGCTCATGCGCTGGTCGAGACGGCTCAGAAAGAGGGCGCGGTCTCGAACCTTGGTGTGTTTCGGGCCGATTCTTTCGGCGATGTAATCGGAAAGGGCGGTGCGACAGGCGTCGTTGAGATAGACAATGCGCTCCTTGTTGCCCTTACCCGTCACGCGAAGCGATTGCATTCCCGAATCAATGTCGGAAAGATTGATGCCGACCAGCTCCGAGACACGCATTCCGCAGTTGAGGAAGAGAGTGAGGATTGCATAATCGCGTGTGCGGAATTTGGATTCCTTGTCTGCCTCCACCGCCTCCAAGAGACGAAGCGATTCGTCGAGCGACAGCACCTTTGGAAGCGCTTTTTTTGGCTTGGGAGAGTCAATGTCCGCCGTGGGGTTGTCCTCCAGATAATGTCGCTTGTTGACAAGATATCGATAGAGAGAGCGGATTGCCGAGAGCTTGCGCGCACGTGCTGCCCACTGATTGCCGCGTTGCTCGCCTGCATAAAAGAGAAATTCGTAAATATCCTCCGCGCGGATCTTTTTCATTTGCTCCAAGCCAAAGCCGCTGACGTCGATCGTCAAAAAGTCCTCAGACGCGGGATCAATATCCCGCTCGCGCGCCAACAGATAGCGAAAAAAGGTGCGCAGATCAAACAGATATTCCTCGACCGTCTTTCGGGAGCAGTTTTGGATCGAGAGCTTGTACGACGCATATTCCTGAATCAGGCTTGAAAATTCACCGACCGAAATTTGAGTTGACATGACCCGCCTCCTTTCTTGATACTTTTATTATACTATATATCTTAATATTTTAGTTGATAAATTGTAAATTTTTCATCCGTGATGTTGCTTTTTTAGCCTGTATTCGATATAATAAGACCATCATCTATATTGAAATATCTTGCTTTTGAGGTGCTTGAATGAAGGATTTCTTTTCACGCCATTCCTATGACATGGTGAAAATGTTTCTCAATCAATTCGCCATCGCGGTGTTCGGCTTTTCTCTGACGATCGTCTTTCTTAAGGCAGAGAACCCCACGATGCGAAACGTTGTCGGTGTTTGCTCGGTGCTGTTTTATCTGTTCCTGCTCTACACGATGACCTGGGACGTTGGCTATCGGGACAAGGTTTCGACCGAAGCGGGCATCAGACGGCGCAACGCTCACAAGGGTGCGCTGATCTCTCTTTGTGCCAATCTTCCCAATTTCGTCTTCGCTCTCTTCATCATGCTGGCATCGCTTTTCAGCGTCGAGCTCTTGAGCAGCATCGGCGGTCTTTGCAGCTCGCTCGCACTCTTCCTGGAGGGAATGTACACGGGACTTCTGGTCAACCACGTTGGCGGCGCGCCGCTCAATTCCTATTGGGTGGTCTATTTCCTTTTGCCGATCCCCGCGATCCTGACCTGCTGGGTGGCGTATTATTTCGGTCTCCGCGACATCAAGCCGCTGGGATTTTTGCGTCAGAGCAAGCCCGAGGCACACATCACCAAGGGAAATGAGCATCCGCACATCGATGATTATCAAGGCAAGGACAAAGGAAAAAAATAACCATGAGCATCGACCATCTGATCTTTGACTTCGACGGTACGATTTCAAATTCCTATCCGCTTTTTCTCGGCTTTGTTCACGCGTATGCCGAGGAGCAGGGTCTGTCGATCAACATGACCGACGACGAGCTTTTCTACGCGCTGAACCTCACGATGAAGGAGACCTTCGAGAGGCTGGGGTGGGATCGCTTCATTTCCTATCGCGAGTTCATCGATGATTTTCATCAAAAGCAGATCGATCACGCCACGGAGTTCCGGGCGTTTCCCGAGGCGATCGCGCTTTTGGAATATGCCGTGAGCATCGGCAAGAAAAACTATATTTACACCCACACCGGCCCCATCGTTTCCGAGATGCTGAAAAACATGGGTATTTTCCACCTGTTTGATTTCATTTTGGACGATTCCTACGGCTTTCCAGCCAAGCCCTGTCCCGAGGGGCTCTGCTTTTTGGCAAAGCATTTGCATCTGGACCCCGCGACCTGCATGATGATCGGCGACCGACCGATCGACGCGCATGCCGGGATGAATGCGGGCATGATCGGGTGTCTGTGGGATTTCTACGGCTTTTTTGAGGACGTCAAGGTCGATCACCGAGTCTCCTCACTTTCCGAGATCCGGAATTTGATCTGAATCTTTGCCGCGGCACGAGGCGCTTGCTTCTGCCGCGGCCTTTTTTTGAAGATGTTTCGATGCCTCGATCGCAAAGGGAAGACAGAAGAGGAAGGTCGCGGCATCCGCAATCGGTTGGATCCAGACCACACTTTGGAGTCCAAAATGGGAGGGGAGCAGAAAGAGCAGAGGCAGAAAGAAAACCCCTTGACGTGCCGATGCCAGAGCGGCGGCGAAAAAGGCTTTTCCGAGTGACTGCAGAAGCAGGATGGTGCAGGTGATCAGACCGTGAAGCGCGAGAACCGCGCTCTGTGCGCGCAAAGCGACCGATCCGATGGCGATGACCTCGGGATCGTTTCGGAAGAGCGCGATGAGCTGTGGTGCGAACAGGAGCATGGGAATGCTGAGCGCGAGCATCAATCCGGAGGAAAGCAACGTCGCAAAGCGGTATGCGGCTCGCACGCGTCCGTATCGCTCGGAGCCGTAATTGTAGCCCACCACGGGCATCATTCCTTGACCGATCCCGAGACAGAAGGCAAAGGCAAGCAAAAACAGACGCGTGACAACCGACACCGCGGCCACTGCCGCGTCCGACCATAAGGCAGTCGTGTGGTTGAGCAGAACGGTGGAAACCGCAATCAGGCCTTGACGGAGGGTGGAGGGAAGTCCGTTGATCAGGATCTGTCGGCTGTTTGAGAAAAAATTTTTGCGAATGGAGCCAAACAGACGGAGCTGACTGCCGCCGAAGAGATATGCCGAAAGCAAAATGAAAAAGGAAACGGCTTGGCTGACCAGCGTCGCGCGGGATGCTCCGGCAACACCCATGTTCAGCTTGGTAATGAACAGGGGGTCCAGGAGAATGTTCAAAATGCCGCCGCACACCAAACCGACCATTGAGTAGACCGCCTTACCCTCTGCACGCAGCATCTGGCTGAGCGCAAAGGTACCGCACAAAAAGGGCGCGGCGAAAAAAAGCGCGCGTGAATATTCCAGCGCCAAGGGGAATATACTTTCATTTGCACCCAAAAATACCATGATGCGATCACCCAGGGTCAGACCGACCGCCAAAATCAGCGCTCCCGATGCCAATGACAGCCAAAAGGCAAGACGTGCATAGGAGGAGGCCGCCTCGCGCTCCTTTCGTCCGAGGGCACGGGAGATCAGACTGCCGGCACCGAGACCGAGCGTATATCCCACTGCCTGCAAGAGCGCGACGATGGCAAAGCTGACGCCCACGGCAGCTCCCGCGGCAGTTCCGAGAGAGGAGACAAAAAACGCGTCGGCGAGGGAGTAGAGCGATATGACGATCAAACCCACCGCGGTGGGCGCGCCGAGACGGAGGATCAGCGCTTTGACGCTCGTTTGCGTCATCATTTTGTGTTGAGATTCTTTTTTTGAGGAAATCATGGGATGTGTCACCTGCTTTTTTCGTCTTTGTGATCGTTTTTATTATGCACAAAAGAAAAGGGTTCATGAATTTTTTATAAAACTTCGAACAAAGTGAAAAAAAGACTTGATTTTTGTATGATTTTGGTATATAATGTAGCTATATTTGTAGATTAACCATCAGGAGGGTTTGTTATGTTAGTTTCGGCAAAGGAAATGCTCAACAAGGCAAAGGAAGGACACTACGCAGTCGGTCAGTTCAACATCAACAATCTGGAGTGGACGAAGGCGATTCTTCTGACCGCCGAGGAGCAGAAGTCTCCCGTCATTCTCGGTGTTTCCGAGGGCGCGGGAAAGTATATGTGCGGATTCAAGACGGTTACCAACATGGTCAAGGCGATGATCGAGGAGCTGAACATCACGGTTCCCGTTGCCCTGCATCTGGACCACGGCTCTTATGAAGCCTGCTACAAGTGCATCGACGCAGGATTTTCTTCGATCATGTTCGACGGCTCGCACTATCCCATCGAGGAAAACGTTGCAAAGACCAAGGAGCTGGTGAAGGTTTGCGCAGAGAAGGGACTTTCTCTTGAGGCAGAGGTCGGATCCATCGGCGGCGAGGAAGACGGCGTTGTCGGTATGGGTGAGTGTGCCGATCCCGACGAGTGCAAGATGATCGCCGATCTCGGTGTCACCATGCTTGCTGCAGGCATCGGAAACATTCACGGCAAGTATCCCGCAAACTGGGCAGGACTTTCCTTTGAGACGCTGGCAGCCATTTCCGAGAAGGTTGGAAAAATGCCTCTGGTTCTGCACGGCGGAACGGGTATTCCCGAGGAAATGATCAAGAAGGCAATCGATCTTGGTGTTTCCAAGATCAACGTCAACACCGAGGGCCAGCTCGCATTTGCTGCCGCAACCCGTACCTACGTTGAGGCAGGCAAGGATCTGCAGGGCAAGGGCTTTGACCCCAGAAAGCTTCTCGCTCCCGGCGTTGAGGCAATCAAGGCAACCGTCAAGGAAAAGATGGAGCTCTTCGGCTCGGTCGGCAAGGCTTGATGAATTGATAACGAAAAATCGTTCCGATGTCGGATGGCGGCATCGGAACGATTTTTTACAGATTTTTTTGCTATTTTTTGAAAAAAGACTTTACAAATACTTTTTTTTATGCTATAATAATGAATAAGGTTTTTAAGCAAGGTTTTTTTCAAAAAACTTTGTTAAGAGATAAGAGAGGACGAATTTTATGAGAGAAATCTTGGCAAAGTGGCTTCCAGTTGTCATTGTTGCGTTGGTAGTTTGTTTTTTGATCATCTTTTTTGGGAAATTGATTGCCGATCAAAAGAAGAAGAACCGCTTTTCAAAAAATCGTTTGGTGAAGCGGCTGGTGGACAAGCTGACCGCATCGATGCTTGTTAAAATTCAAAATGCAGAAGCACCGACATGTGAGCAGGACAAGATCTCCATGGAGATTGTGCGTGTGTTCAAAGATTCTTTTTTGATGACATCTGAATCCATTTATTTCAGACACGAGAATCTGAAGGATCTGGAATCCGAGCGCGAGAGAATTTTGATGGCTGCAGCGATCGCACAGCAATTGAAGCAGCGGCTTTCGGCACAGTTGCCGAAGGTTGATCCGATCAACGGAAAACCCTATAAATTGGTCGTTGCGCACAAATGGGCAGAAATTGATAAAGTGCGTTGTGCCACGGTTTTTGTTTATTACATCGTCCCCAATGAAAATTACGTAGAAATTCAAAATTGGTAAGATTCCAAAAGAATCACGCCCTTGCACGGGTCTTGTTCAGACTCCGGCAAGGGCGTTTTTTTATCATACCAAAAAGGACGCAAGCAAAAGAAGGCTTCCCAAAAACGCAAAGTTAAAGAGCGAGAACAGGAAAAGATATTTTCCTGCGCTTTGCGGATTGTGTGTCGTGTATTCCCGAAACGTGATCAGACTTGCGAGAGAGGAGATCAGCGTACCCGTGCCGCCGATGTTCACACCGAGGAGCAGTGCGGGATAGTTTTGCGTGAACTGTGAGAGCAGAATTGCCGATGGAACGTTGCTGATCAGCTGACAGGAGAGCGCGCTGACGAGCAACGTGTTTTTCTCCAGCAGGCCCGAAAAGAGCTGACTGATCGCGGGGATGCGTGCCATGTTTCCCGCAAAAATGAAGAAGCAAACAAAGGTCAGAAGCAGGGGGTAGTCAACCCGGTGAAGCGCCGATCGGTCTGCAAAGAAGAGAACGAGCGGAATGACGATCAGGCCGATCCAGTAGGGAATGACGCGGAAGACGATGACGATTGAGAGCAGAAAGAGAACCAGATAAAGCGCGGTCCTTTTTTTCTGAAGCTTGTGAGGGCATTCCTCTGTGATCGCAAGTGCCTCACGGGGAAGAAAGAGACAACAGACTGTGATCAATGCGATTGCTGCGAGGAAGGGAATGAGCATGATCGACATGAACTCGCCGGTGGGAATGTTGAATTTTGTGTAGAGATAGAGATTCTGTGGATTCCCGAAGGGCGTCAGCATGCCGCCGAGATTTGCGGCGATGTTTTGCATGATAAAGACGAATGCCATGTATCGGGTCTTGCCCGTCGAGGAAAGAACGAAATAACCCAAGGGCAGGAAGGTCAGAAGCGCCATGTCGTTGGCAATCAGCATCGAGCCGATGAAGGGGATGTAGACCAATGCCAGCGATGCCATGCGGAGATTTCCCGTGCAGTCAACGATCTTTCGTGCGAGAATGGTGAAAAACTTGACGTTCTTCAGCGCGCAAACGACGGCAAGCACACAAAACAGACAGGTCAGCGTTTTCAGATCAAAATAGCCGAGGTACTGTGCGTCGGGCGGAACGATGCACGAGGTGGCCAGCGCCGCGAGGAAGGCAATACACAGAACGGCATTCTTGCGGATCAGATGTCCGATCTCCGGCCAAAGGTGCAGGTGCGGATTCGGATGGTGATGCCGCGGATGAAATGATTTTTGATACGTCATAAGCCGATTTTCTCTTTTCCTCTCTATAAAATCCTCTGTCAAAGCGAAACAAACCAACGTATTATACCGCTTTTTTCGGGATTTGTCAATAGCGTTTGAGAAGAAAAGAGAAAAATTTATTCACTCTGCGTCGATCTCCACAGCGTCGCCCAGTGCGAGGGAATAGAGGAAGGACGCGTCGGGAGGTGTGCCGAACATGGACTTGACAGCGTCGGCATAGACGGCGATCTGATTTTTGTGCGTCGCCTTCATTCTTGCGGCAAAGCGCGCGTGATCGTTGCGCTCGCTCTCCAGAACACGGTCGGTCTTATAGTCAACCAACAAAAGCCGTCCGTCCGGCATGGTCAGAAGCAGGTCGATCGAGCCCTGAACGAAGATCGATTGATCTCCAAGCTGTCGGGCAAGCTCGGTGTCTGCGGTCAGGGAGGCAAGCGGCAGAAAGAGACTGAATTTTTGCTCCCGTCGGATCTCCTTTGCCTCCAGGATCCATTTCATCAGATTGCTTTTTCGGAAGGCATCCAGCTGCGCGAGGTGAACGATCCCCGCGGTCGCTTCTCCGATAAAGCCCTTTGCGAGCAGCTCGGAAAGCTCATCCTCCACACCGGTTTCATACAATCTGCGAAAATCGCAAAACTCCAGAAATGTGTGCGTGGCGGTTCCGACGTCGGTTGCGCTCGGCTTGGCTTTTTCATCCAAAAGCGCGTCGAAGCTCGGCGTGGCGGCACGCATCAGCTCAATCTGTGCCTCCAACGCCGCCTCGTCGTTTTCTTCACTGCTCAACGTGTCCAAAAGATTGGGACACAGCTTGGATGCCGCGACCTTGGTGGGAAGACCGCGCAGGGACTCCAGGGGATAGGCATAGGTCGCGTATCGCTTTTTGACGTCGGCATAATGCTGCATTTGGGCGGTGGGTTGCGTGGAGCCGTCGTTCGACCGAGGCTCGGCTGTTGCCGTATAGCGCTCGCCCTTGATGGCCTCGTCGGCAAGAATATGATGAAAAACGTAAGCGTCCGCGTAGGCTTTCGCGCGCTCATCCTGCAGAGCGGCAAGGATCCAGGAAAGGAAGGAGCTACACCCCAAAATGGCGGCACGGTTTCCGTAACGGACGGTCCCGGCCTTCGTCAGTGCCGATTCCAGGCCTCCGCGCAGCGTTCCGGTGACGTAAAGACGCTCCTTGGCACGTGTCAGGGCGACGTAAAGCGTACGGATCCCTTCCTCGGTTTGCTCTGCATCGGTTTCCCAACGCGCCGCGTCGTGCAGAACGGTGGATTCGCTTTCACCGGTTTCGGGACGGTAAAGCTTGGTTGCCGTGCCCACGTGCTTGTGGAAGAGAAGCGATTCATAGGTGTCCTGACGGTTGAAGCCGGCTCCGCAGGCCGTCAAAAAGACCACGGGAAATTCCAAACCCTTGGAATGATGGATGGTCATGATCGTGACGGCATTCTCGGCGGGCGCGAAGCCGTCGGCGGAGAGCTTTCCGCTCTCCAGGAGCTTGTCCACGTGAGAGAGGAAGCCGTAAAGTCCGCACCAAGCGCTTTTTTGATAGCATCTGGCTTGATCGTACAGGACCAACAGATAGGGATTCTCCCGGTATGCCTCCAGACGCTCCTCGCGGTAAAGCTCACGCAGGAATCGGTCTGCCGAAAGAACCTCGGCTTTTTTTCTCATTTTTTTCAGCCAATCAAGCGTTTTTGCGGTTTTTTCAAGCAGCTGTTCCGAAAGCGGCTCGTCGGCAGCACTCATCGCATCGAAGAGCGAATGATCGGTCGTGGCGGCATCTCTCAGCTCCGTCAGCTCCTCCAGGTCGAAGCCACCAAGGGGGGAGAGGAGAAACTCGGAGAGGGGAAGGTCACGGTAAGGGTTATCGATCGCGCGCAAAAGGTTGAGCAGATCGACCGCGATCGGCTCCTGCAAAAGATCCTTTGCCGCCTCGGAGGCGACGGGAATGTCAAGCGCTTCCAATGCCTTGGCAAACGCAACTCCGTGTGCTCGCGTGCGAACCAGGATCGCGATCTTGGAGGGCTGAAGCACAGGCTTTCCCGGCTCCTTTTGACGCAACAGACGCGAGATCTCAGCGGCAACCCAGGCTGCCTCTCGATTTTCTTCACCGTCGCTTTCCTCTTGGCTTTCGGCGCTCGCTTTTTCGAATACCGCCACTTGAACGGGGTATGTGTAGGCCTTTTCGGCTGTTTTGGAGCAGATCAGATCGTCCTGCGGACGGTAGCCGACGCTTTCCTCACAGGCGGAAAAGAGGAAGGAGCAGACCGCGTTTGTGAAATCGATCACGGCACGATCGCATCGGAAATTGTCCGACATAAAGACGCAGACACCGTTGGAGGTGTCGGCATTTTCCTCGGTATAAAGCGGCATGATGCGTCGATATTTTGCGAAGATCGAGGGATCGCTGCCGCGGAAGCCGTAAATGCTTTGCTTGATATCCCCCACCATAAAGCGTCGGTTGCCGCCGATGAGCGAGAAGATGCGATCCTGCAAGAGATCCACGTCCTGATATTCGTCGATGTAGACGGCGTCGTACTGCTCCGAAAGGCTTTTGGCAAATTCGGACGCCTCACCGTTTTCGGTGCTCAAAAGGCGATAGACCATGGCGCGCACGTCGTTGTGCTCCAAAATTCCGCGCGTATGCTTTTGCGCCATCATGCGTGCCTCAAACTGACTGTAAAACAGATACAGGATCTCGCAAAGCTCCGCGGTTCGCATCATTTGCTCGGCGATCGCTTCCTCGGAATAGCGGAGTCTTGGCTGAAGCTTTTCGGTGATTTCCTTCTTGAAGGCCTTTCTCCATTCCTGATATGCGATCACCTCGCGCGTCTTGTTTTTGACGGTTGGGAATTTTCCGGGGATAAAGGAG
Organism: Eubacteriales bacterium; assembly: GCA_045534435.1. Lineage (GTDB taxonomy): Bacteria > Bacillota > Clostridia > Oscillospirales > CAG-272 > UMGS1865. The sequence goes on along the minus strand of JAZSJS010000079.1, from coordinate 6,886 downwards.
GATGCCACGGTCTGCGCACGCAGATAATCCTTGTTCTGTAACGCATCGGTCAAGGCGCGACAGTATTCCAGATCCGAGCAGAGCAGGGCATTGCATTTATATGCCACGTCGGGATCGTATTCCAATGCCGCCTGATGCGCGAGCAGATCCTTGGTGTATCCTTCCGTTCGGCTCAAGAGATCCTTGGCGGTAACCGCACCGCAAGCCGTTTCGAAGAAGGGGCGAGAAGCATCCTCGCGGAGTGCTTTTGCAGATCGCTCCAACAGTCCGATCCCTTCGGGATAGGATGCGAAAGCCTTCCAGAAATCGAGCAGAGAGAGCGTCAGCTTTCCGTCACTGCGATTGGACATCATGTGGTCAAGAGCCTCTGCAAAGCGATTTCCGGACAGACGTCCGATGCCTTGAGAGGGCGCGTCCTTGGCCTTGTAACGGTCGTAAAATTCCTCGATCAAGCCCTCCAGAATTTCGATGCTGAGAGGCAGGACCTCGCTTTCGTCGGCAATTCGAAAGGTCGCGGGCAGACCGAGCCGCTCAAAATTGGAGCGGACGATTTTTTGGAAAAAGGAATCGATGGTTGATATTTGCGCGCTTCCCAAAAGCAAGAGCTGGCGGGAAAGGCGCTTATTTCCCGGATCCTCCGCCATCGCGTCTGAAAGCGCCTTGGCGATGCGTGCTTTGAGCTCGGCGGCAGCGGCACGGGTGAAGGTCACCACTAGCATACGGGAGAGATCTGCGGGGGGATTCTGGACGGTCAGTGAGCGAATGATGCGTTCGGTCAGGACGCTGGTTTTTCCCGATCCTGCGGCGGCGGAAACCAGAACGGCCTTTCCGCCAAGAGACATCGCCGCTTCTTGGGAGGGGGTCCATTTTCTTTCCATACGTTCTCTCCTTTCATTTGTGATAAGCCCTGTCGCAATGGAAGCGAACGGGGCAAAATCTGCAAGCGTCCTCCGACGGCGTTTTTTGCGCCTCACCCGAAAGGATCCGCTCGGCAGCGCCAAGAACGGCGGCTTGCATCTCTTTTCCAAGGGCATCGATCTCATCCCGGGTCCGGAGCAGCAGCTTTTTGGTATATGCCGATCCCGGCGAGCGATCAGCGGCGGCAGGGAGCTGCCCGTCGTCAAGCAAAAATCCGCTTCGGTGGATCGCGAGCCGACCTTTTTCGTTGGCGGCATATAAGTATTGTGCCCCCGCCGCGACGAAGCGCTCGGGATCTGCCGCAAGCACGGCAAAGAGATAAAGCACCAGCTGAATATCCATACCGTTGCGCACGTCGTCGATGCTGAATTTGTGTGTGCCGGATTTGTAGTCGACGACACGGACGTAGAGCCTTTCACCGTCGTCATAGAGATCGATGCGGTCGACCTTTCCCGACAGCGAGACGCGAGAGCCGTTTTTCAGTTCCAGTACGACGGGAGGAAGTCGGTTTTCCGTGCTTCCGCCGATGACCTGCTCAAACTTGTAGGGCACGAAGCTGCTGAAGGCAAGCTCTGCGAAGATATCGTGCAAAGCCATGACCGCAAGCCTGCGCAGACGTGTGAAAAGATGCAACAGACGGCTGTCCATTTCCGAGGGCGAGAGCGGGCATACCAGCAGCAGATATTCGTCGATGATCTCGTTTGCCATCGGCTCGATCTGCTCGGCTGCGGGAATCTGCAGCTTTCCGTCAGGATCCAAGGATCTTCGCAGAAATTGCTCGAATACGTAATGCAAAAACGTACCGTCGTCCGCATAGCTCGGACGCGAGTCCTTCTTTTCGCGCAGATGGAGCTGATAGGTGCTGTAATAGCGGTAGGGACAGAGCATAAAGGTCTGAATTTTGGATTGTGATAGATAGAGCGTGATCGGCCCTTCGGTCTTTTTGGTGAAAAGCTCCGCGGTGGGCGGGCAGACCGTCGGATGGTCGAGCAGCTCGGTGAGTGCGGCGGAATCAAAGCTCACGGGAGCAAGATCCAAAAGGAATGCCACACGGGAGAATGCGAGGGATGGCGTGCGCGCAGAGCCGTCGGGTTGTGCCGATGAGGTGGAAAGGAAGATCCTCTGCGTTGGCTTCGTCATGGCGCGGTAGACGTACAAAAGCTCCTCCGAGGAGCGCGTCTGCTCGTGCGAATCCAAGAGAATGCCGTATTCCTCCAGACGACACTTTTCGCCCTCGGAAAGGATCCCGTCGTCTCCGACGGAGGCTGGAAATTCTCCTTCACAAAGTCCCAGAAGCAGAGCCGCCTTGACGTTTTCCACACGCATGGTAGCGGCAGAGCCGATCATGACGCAATCATGAAGAGAGGGAACCGATCCGAGATCGCTTTCGGAAAAGAGAAGCGTCAGCGCGGGAATCATTTCCTCGGTGGAAAGCTCGGCATCCGGCATCACGGTGCAGAGAGTGGACAGGGTGTCGGTGACGAAACGGTAGAGTCGCAGACTTTCTCCCGCCTCACGCACCTGACCGTCCGAAAGCTCGGCCTTGGCTCGGTCGGAAAGTGTTTCGGAGAGGTGAATGTCACATAAGTACTGATAGATCGCACGGCAACGGTCTTTCATGCGCGAGGAAGCACGCATCGAAGCCGAAAGTCTTTGCAAGGGCTCGATCAACGCCTTTCGCACGCGGTTTGCCGCTTCGAGAATGGCATCGGCGCGCGGGCTTCTTTCCGTGGTCAGACCGTCCGGATTCATGCTCCAGAGGGAATCGGTAAAGCGATTGCCGCTGATGTGCCAGGTCTCACAATATTCCTCAAACATTGCCGCATCCGAGAATGCAACACCCGTCAGCCCTGTTTTGAGAAGTGCCATGATCTCCTGTGAGGGATAGTGGCGGCTGACGGCACGCAATGCCGAAAGGATCAGACGCGAGAGCGGCTTGGAGGAAAGATCTGTGCGCTCGGAGAGGAAATAGGGGATCCCGTATTTTTCCATGGCGGCGTCAAGCACACCGCGCCAGGCTTCCACGTCACGTACGAAAACCGCGATCTCTCCAAAATGCATTCCGTCGGTGACAAGCTCCAGAATGTGGAGCGCCGCCGCCTCTGCCTCTTCATAAAGATTGGCGCAATTCAAGAGTCTTACGCACTTCTTTTCCTCGTTTGAAAAGGTCTGCCGCGTTTCCTTGGTCACATCGAATCTCCAAAGATCGCGCTCGATCTCGGAAAGGACAGCCGGCTTTTTCTCGGTATTTTGCGGCAAAATCAGGGTGGAAACAGGGACGTTTACGTCCGACGCCAGCCTTTGAAGTCGCTGTGCCGTATGCACTGTGCTTTCGAAATGCGGGAGTGAGGAGCGCAGCTCCTCGGCACAGAGAGAGACCGTCACCGATTCGGCTTGGCGAAGGATCTGCTCCAGAACGTCGTATTCCTGTGCGGTGAAGCTGGTGAATGAGTCGATATAAACGTTGCATTCGGCAAAATAATCGTGACGTCGCAGAACCGATGCCATGCGAAAGAGCTTGTCCGATGGATCGCAGCCGAAGCAGCTCTCGGTCTTGTCACGGAATACCGCGTCAACCAAAGCAAGATCGCTCAGTTTCTTTTGCAGGGAGCTGTCATCGGGCAAGAGCTTGGCAATCTCCTCAAGACGCTCTCCGTCGACCCCGTTGGAGCGCAATTCCGAAACGGTTTGCAGCATCAATGCAGTCAGTGTGGGATCTCCCTCGGCACTTTTTCCGTATTGACGAAGCAGAGGCGAGAGGGTTCGCAGGGTATCCCACATCAGAAGCGAGCGCAGCCCGTGATTGAGAGATGCCTGCGTGACACCGCCGTATTCTCTGAAAACGTCCTCGGCAAGTCCGGAAAAATTGACGACTTCAAAATAAAGCCCCGCCCCAGACGGCAAAACTGCGGGAAAATCGCGCTCGCTGATGTATGCCTGTTGCTCGGGAACGAGCAGATAGCAGCGCTTTTTGGATCGGATATCCTCACGGATCCGATCAATGAGATGCGAGGTCTTTCCGCTGCCAGAAGGACCGCAGATCAGATTCAGCATGGCGCGTCTCCTTTCTTTTCCAAGAGTAACAGATTGCGGCGCACGGGATCGCGTCCGCGCCAGGAAAATGCCCTTTGGGCAAAATCGTCCTCACTCATTCCGTCCAAGACCTCAACGGTCAGATGCGGAATGGGAGATTCTGAAAAATAGGGAATCGGTGAAACAATACTTCCGCTTTGAAGCGCGCGTCTGGTGTGCGGACAGACTTCCTGACAAATGTCACATCCCCAGGCGGAGCCGTGTCGGATCACGGCGGCGGCTTCTTCCTCGTTCAGCGATCCCTTTTTTTGCGTCAGTGCAGAGAGACAGGTGCCGATCTCGCTCATCGGACAGGCTCTTTTGCAGAGCCCACAGCCCTCACAGCGACGGATGGGATGAACCTCGGTCGGCAGGATCTCGTCTGTGATCAGAGAGCCCAAAAAGACGTAGGATGCGTAATCGTCGGTGATGAGCAGACCGTTCTCTCCGATGCATCCAAGTCCGGCGAGCGCCGCCGCCTCAACCTCCGCAATGGGGGAATGGTCGGCAAAGCAGGCGAACTTGCGGTCGGGAAACCGCTCCTGCAAAAGCGGCAAAAGCGCGTCGAAGAGCGCGTCAAAATAGGCATGATAGTTTTTGGAGACCGCGTATGCTGAAATATTTCTGCTCGGATCGGCACAGGCTTCGGTAAAATAGGGAACCGCGATCATGACGGCGGTGCCGTCCAAGATCCCGGCGCGCTCCAAAAGATAGGGCTTTGTGATCCGACAGGTCCCCAACGGAATGGGAGACCAGCAGCGGATCTGATTTTTTTTAAAAAAATTTGATAAAAATGAAAACATATCTTTTCCTTTTCCAATTTTTGTGGTATAATGATATGCGATATCTTTATTATACCAAATGATTGCATAAAAAACAAGAAGAAAGCCGATTTTTCAAGTTTTTTCTGCGAAAGGAGCCGCGATATGACGTCCAATATTCTCAGAATCCTGCGCTGTCCCGTTTGCGGAGCGGCTCTCGGTCGCGACGGAGAGGGTAAAACCTGCCGTTGTGAGGGGGCGCGTACGCACTGCTTTGATTTCGCACGCAGCGGCTATCTTCATCTGGGCGGTCCTCATGCGGGTGACGGAGACACCAAGGAGGCGGTGCAGGCGCGCCGCGCATTCCTTGATTCGGGTTATTATCAACCGCTTTCCGACGAGATCGATCGGCTTCTTGACTCTCTTTCCGCCGAGACCGTCGTTGACGCGGGATGTGGAGAGGGATATTACACCAACCGCATGGCAGCGGATCGGGACGTGTTGGGGATCGATCTTTCGCGTACCGGGATCGATTATGCCGCAAGACGCGCCAAGCAGCAACAAACGCGTGCGGGCTTTGCGGTGGCGAGCCTGTTTGAAATGCCGATCGCATCGGCGTCGGTTGACGCGGTGGTCAATCTCTTTGCGCCCTGTGCCGAGGCGGAATTTTTGCGTGTTCTCAAGCCGGGAGGCTTTCTTGTGCTGGTCGGTGCGGGAGAGCGGCATTTGATGGGACTCAAGGAGGCCGTTTATCAAAATCCTTACGCCAACGCGGGTCGCGCCGATCTGCCAAAGGACATGGAGCTTGCCGAAAAAAAGGTGCTGCGCTACGAGATCACGGTCGAGGGCAGGGAAATGATTGCGGCACTCTTCTCGATGACGCCGTATTATTGGCGCACCTCGGATCGGGATCGCGCCAAGCTGGACGCGCTGGATCGCTTGACGACCGAGGTGGATTTTGACATATTTATTTTCAGAAAGGGTAGTTGCACATGAGGGTGTCGGTTTGTATTCCGATGTATAATGAAAAAAAGGTGATCGCGGATACCGCCCTGCGGCTTTCGGCGTATATGGAAGAGCATTTCGAGGACTATGAGATCCTTTTCTGCAACGACGGAAGCACCGACGGCTGTGATGAGATCGTGCGCGCACTGAAGCTTCCGCACGTTCGTGTGATCGGCGAGGTACAGAATCACGGAAAGGGATATGCCGTGAGGCGCGCGATGCTTGAGGCAACGGGAGAGGTCAGACTCTTTACCGATGCAGATCTTGCCTACGGAACCGACGTGATCAAGCGCTTTGCGGAGGTGTTTGAAGCCAATCCCGACGTGATGACTGTCATCGGATCGCGCAATCTGCAAAAGGACGGCTACGAGGGCTACACCCGGCTTCGCCGAGTGGCATCCAAGGTGTATATCCGCGTGCTTTGCCTGGCGGGCGGCTTTCGCCTGTCCGATTCTCAATGTGGCTGCAAGGCCTTTCGCGCTCAGGCGGCGGAAAAGATCTTTTCGCGATGCGAGGTCAACGGCTTTGCTTTTGATTTTGAAGCCATTCTCTGGGCGGTCAAATATGGCTTTCTCGTGGAAGAGATCCCCGTTCGTGTGCTGACACACGGCGCTTCCAAGGTGCGTGTCGTGCGTGATACCTTCCGAATGCTCCGAGATCTGCGCAAAATGAGAAAACGCATCCGAAAAGCAAAAATTGAGGAATGAAAAAAGGAAGCAACCCGAGGGTGTGCATAATTAGCGGTAAAATGAAATCAGCCACTACGAAAATCGTGGTGGCTTTTTGATATGCAGAAAGCAAAGAAAAGCCCCGCGCAAGGCGGGGCAAACTGAATATTTACGAATAATCTTTCTTGTTTCCTGCTAATGGCTCATATTCTGCAAGAAGTTTTTTCATTTGAGGGGTATCCTTTACCTTTTCATAAACACCCCACGAACGCAGACAATCTATTTGTCGAGCAATCATATTTGCCTCGGTGGACGAGTTGGTCTTTGACCTATCGAAAACCTTTCCTTTTACCAAAAATGATGTATGCTTAGTGATTTTGGGAAGATTATCATAAGCTTTGGCGTGCCTGAACCCCAATTCATAGTTTTCAAACGCCTTATTAAGATTATTTAACATTACGT
>JAZSJS010000156.1:0-9329 GCA_045534435.1 Eubacteriales bacterium | reverse complement strand
AACTCTGTTTCGCTTTTCCGACATGCGCGAGGGGGTCAAAAAACTATATTCCCAATATTTTCCAGCATCAGGTAGTTCAATGCTCCATTCCTCCGTCGGCGCGCTCGTCGCAAACTCCTCGACGCCTGAGCCGTAAAGGTAAACAGGGCGCCTTAGCTTGCCACCCTTCAAAACGTAACGGCCGCCGATCTTCGCGCCAAGGTTCTTCCCCATGTACTTGAAGATGTATTTTGCCACGGCTTCGCGCGCGTCTTCCCCATCGGCGCGCGGTCGTATGATCTGCGCCGTGGAAAAGCCCTTTCCCCAATCGGTGATGTTGTAAACCTGATCCCCCTTGTGCTTCACCAGACGCCCGTCGCGGCGCCGCGCTTCTGTGAGCTTGAGCGCAGCATGGTTCGTCAGCGCGTGAAAGTGAATGTCACCGCGCTTGGTCAACTCCGGGACACAAAGATACATCAACCCGCGACGCTGCACGCCATTGGAAAGCCACACGCGCAGCTGCTCATAACATTCCGCATACGCCGCCTTATCATCGACGGCGTCAGGGCTGTACGTGAAGGTCGCGAAGGCGTCAAGATCAGGATTTGCCAAAATGAGGTCGAACGCGGTTCGCCGCGCGCGACGTACTGCTCGCAGCAAATCACTCGCGGATTTTTGGTGCAAAGGCTCGTCCGACGTCGGCACTTCGTCCGTGACGTCGGCAACGTGCGGCTTTTCGTTCACGATCTCCCACCCATCAGGACGAAATTTTGGCGTACTGAACACCTGCACGCGCCCGAGGCGCAAAGAACCGTCTGCGGACGGGTAAAAGGTTGCCCGAGCATTGTAAAGCTCGGCGTTTGCGGTGCGCAAAGTTTGATGCATTTGATGACATACTGTCCTCTTAATCAAGTAAGAGGACGCGCTCGGCGTTCGCCTTCCAAAGCCCCTCCTTTTACCCCCCCGCCCCTAGAGGTTCCCAAGGGAACCACAGGGGAGCGTCGGCATTTTCGCAGCAAAAACGAAGGACTCGGATCACTCCGAGCCCTTCGCCCAAACTTTTGCGCCGATATGCAGTCCCCCACCACGCGAAGCTCAGCCCTGCATAACTGCAGCCGAGGCGCGTGCGGTCTCATGGATGAGGGGTATTATCTTGCGATAATGCCGACACCCACATAATAGCATAAAAAACGCAAAAAGTCAAGGTTTTTTTGAATTTTTTCCGAAAAAATTGCAAAAAAGACGCAACAACGTGAATACTGCCGCTCCGCGCACACCGACTGCGCCTTGGCTTCGCGCCGCGTCGGGGCTTTGCCGAAATTGACTTTTTCACAGGTGCTTAACGCGCCCCGCGCTGCGCTTGCCATCGGCTCGCGCGTGCGCTTCGCTTGGCTGGTGCATATCGTTCGCGCCTGTAAATGAAATCATAACGCGCCGCTTGCGCGCTCCGATCGGCTCGGTATTCCCTCCCCGCGTTCGCGCCCTCGCGGTCAACATCGGTGCAAAGCGTTTGCTTATAATGCAACTACCCACGGCAAACGATATGCCGCCCCGGCAGGCAGGTGCCTGCGGTGGCAAGGAAATTGCGCCCCAACTAACCGCTCGGAAAGCGCGCACGCATGGCGGAAGGTCGTGCCGCGTTTGCGCGCTTTCCGAGCTTACAAAATCGCAGTTTTGTGCCGTCGGGGGCTTGGTGCGGAAATTGGCTCCATCGGCGGCGCGCTACCGCGCATCAAATGCCGCCTCAGTTCGCCGCGCCCACCGCCGAACACAAAACAGAGATTTTGTATAATTGAGTATATGTAGTGATCAGAGGGGTTCGTATCGTTTCCCTCTCTTTGTGGGTTGACTTTTTCGGCAGATTGTGATATACTTTTTAATAACCTTTAAGCTTCAAATGGAGAAAAGATGTGGCAAGCAAGGACAATTTTCAGTATCGTACCGAATACCGTAGCTTTGACGGCGCGCAGTATATCACCGCATCCTCATCTGCCATGGATGAGCTGGTGTCGGGGATTCCGAAGGAAGAAAGCTTTCCGAACGCAAAATACATCTGGCCTGTGGGACACAGAAGATTTCATGCGGCACGGGTGTTTTCGGTTTCCAAGAAGGTGGCGCGTGCCGAAATGGCCTTCTTGTGTGACAACCTTTTCGATATATGGCTCAACGGCAAGCAGGTTGTGTGCGACGCAAAGCACCTCCCTCTTGTTGATATAACCTCCCTTTTAATAACCTGCATATAAGAGGCTATCAAAGCGATAGCTACTACCGCAAAAGGCGCCAAGATTGAAACCTATGAATGCAGATTTTCATACACGGGATATCGGTATATATGGATCGAGGGACTTGACAGTATGGGGCAGCTGGTAGAGCTTGTACCGTTCGAGCTTCGCACCGATCTTGCCGAAACCGGCAGCATCAGCACCCCGCATGCCGCTATCAACAAGATCTTCGACGCAACCCGCCGCTCCTGGTTCAACAACATATGCAACGGTCCCACCGACTGTCCCACGCGAGAAAAGAACTTCTGGAACGGCGACGCGGAGATATTCTCTCATGCGGCCTGCTGGCTGACGGACAATTCCGCTTTTCTCTCACGCTGGACGGACAACGGCATAAAGATGCATTCCGGTCCCTATGCCTGGGAGGATGAAATCTATGAAATTCCCCTCACGCTTTACAGGTTTTACGGAGATATTGAAATACTTCGCAAGCGCTTTCCCGAAATGCTTGCCTTGATCGACAAGCGCACTGAATACAAGGGTATGATCCTGCCCGAAAGCGAAGAGACCCATGAATATTGCGACTGGCTTTCTCCGACCGGAGTTTCCCCCTCCAAGCGCTTCTTCAAGGGATGCTGGTATTATCACATGCTTGATAGCGTGGCAACGGTTGCCAAAATCGTCGGGGAGACAGAAAAGCACATGGAACTCAGGGAAAGAGCGGACAAGGCAAGGAATCTTTTCAATCAGCTTCACCTTTTGGAGGATGAGAACGATTACGATGCCCGTTGCCAATGCGGCTTGGTGCTTCCGCTTGCTTTTGGTATATGTCCCGAGGAAAAGTGTGCTCTGCTTGCAAATATGCTCAACGAATACGTAAAGCGTGAGGATTTCCATCTTACCACAGGATTTATCGGAACAAGATATATCTTTGACGTTCTTGCGGATCACGGATATCTTGAAACGGTTTACCGTCTCATCACGCAGACCACCTTCCCCTCATGGCTTGATATGCTCGGTGGAGGCGCAACCTCCATCAGCGAAAGCTGGCTTGGACTCAGGGATCCCGACAAGTCGCTCAGTATGTCACATTTTTCGTTGGGATCTGTGATCTCCTGGTTCTTCGAGTATCTCGGAGGCATCAGAATAAGGAATTCCGCCCCGGGCTTGACCGAAATCACCCTGAAGCCGCATCCCATCAAAGAAATCGGTTCCTTTGCCGTCAAATATATTTCTCAGCACGGCGAAATTTACACCGAATGGCACTACGAGGGCGACAAACCCGTTTTTACCTATCACCTCCCTGCCGGCGTTGAAGCAGACGTGCTCTTTTGAGCATTCTGCCATCTGTTGACCTCTTTCGCCGTTGCGACTGTGAGATCTTAAAAATTATTTTTCTCTCCTGCTTTGAGTGAAAGGGCTTGAAGCAGGAGATTTTTTGTCATTTTTCAAAAAACACCCAACCTTTTCCCGCATTTTGTGTCTATATCTATGAACGAGTCCACGGACAGTAGAAATTTATCAACCAATGGTTGCTTGTATTCCACGGCTATGTATGGTAAAATAAACTTGTCGATCGAAGCCGTAAAACAGGGGCAACGAGGACTTCGGTCAAATAATTGGATTCAAAGGAGAAAATCGATGAACGACAACAAAAAAATCGTCAATTATTTCAAAAAATGGGACGGTGCCGGGCCGCTCGGGCTTGGTATGATGGTGCTCGGGTTCCTTTCCATGTGGCTTGGATGGTCTTATTTTTCTTACATCCTTGCCATCGTACTGATGCTCGGCGGCCTTGGTGTGTTTCTTTACGGTAACATCGGAAGAGGCAGTGCGGAGGATCTCAATGACCGCATCAAGAAGGAATGGGAGAAGATTTCTTTCAAGGAGCTTGAGGAAGATTCTCAGATGCGCAAGCGCACGCCCAAGAATCCCGAAGAAATGACCTTTGAGTGCTTTGAAATGCGTGACGGTCTGCTCTTCAAAAAGAAAAAGGATGCAACCGTCATTTCTTCTGAGTACACCTGCATCAAAATGATGGTACTCGAGGACGCGTTCTATGCAAAAAGAAGTACGTTTTCCCTGCTTTCCGACGAAAGACGCACCGAAACAAGTGAGATCCTCTTTGACGAGATCAAGGAGATTTCGGTGGAGCGCGATGTATTCATGGTCGGAACGGGCGAAAAGAAGCTGCACCGCGTCAGAACCTGCTTCGTGGCGATCTCCTACGGCAACGGTCAAAAGCTGCTTCTGCCGAAGAAGGACGATGCCTATGTGGACGAGTTCGCCAACACGCTCAAAAAGAAGTGCGGAAAGTAATTCAAATAAAAAGTTCTCCTCAAAACAACAAAAAGCCATCGCGCCTTCATTGTCGCGATGGCTTTTTGTCTCCTTTGTCAAGTTCTTTTTGAGGCTAATATGTTTGAAATCGCTTCCCCGATGTGTGCCACGGTATCCGAGGCAAGCATACTGATGGGATTGACGGCTTTTTCGGCCAATTCCCCGGCAAAACCCGCAATATATGCGCCGCAAGCGGCAGTTAACGCGCTGCAATCCGCAGATCCGAGAAGTCCTGCAAGAATGCCGGAAAGCACGTCACCACTTCCCGCAGTCGCCATTCCGGCACAACCGCGATCGACAAGATAGACGTCGGTTCCGTCGCTGACCACGGTGGTCGGTCCCTTGAGAAGCAGAATCACACCGTATTCCCTTGCAAACGCTCGTGCGCAGCCGATCGGATCCGCGGCGATCTCGCGAAGCGGACGCCCGCAGAGCCGCTCCATTTCCTTGAGATGCGGTGTCAGGATCACGCGGCATTTGCTTGCCTTCAAAACGGAAAGATCCATCTCGGCAAGCGTGTTCAGTCCGTCCGCGTCGATCACAAGCGGGAGCTCATAATTTTGGAGAACGTGGGCAAGGATCTTTGCGTGCTTGGGAGATCTTCCCCAGCCCATGCCAATGGCAAGCGCTTTTTGATTTGCGAGAATCCGATCCAGCAGAGAGGGCTCAAATTCCTCGCCGTCGGGAAGTGTTGCCAGCGTGCTTTCCAGCAAATAGGGCGATACGCTTCCCACAATGCTCTTGGGAACGATCAGCTGCGCCACTCCGCATCCCGCACGCAACGCCGCGCAGCTCATGTTGGCGAGCTTGACAGCTCCCGAATATGCCTCGCAGCCGCCCAGGATCGATACGTAGCCGTAGTTTCCCTTGTGAGAGGCCTGCAGACGAGGCTTGAGGATGCCTTCAAAATCCGTATCCTCGCAGAGATAACAACACTCTCCGTGCAAGCCGATGCCAATGTCAACGTTCACCCTCTTCTTCATCGAATCCTTGGCTTGGTTCAAAAAATGACCGGTTTTATAAAACCCGATCGAGACGGTCAGGTCGGATTTCACACACAAGGCGGAAAGCCCGTTGTCTCCGTTCAAGCCGCTGTTGATATCGACGGAAATGACGGCTTTTCCGCTTTGATTGATTGCTCTGATCGCGTCTGCTGCGATCCCGTCAACCTCTCCGCGAAAGCCTGTTCCAAAAATGCAATCGACGATTTCACGATAGCCTTCAAAGGCTTCCCCGGAGCTGAAGGCGACGGCTTCAATGCCGATTTCCTTGCACTTTCCATAATAATAGGCTCCGTCGGGGGAGAACGTATCAAACAACAGGAAGAGTGTGCAATTGACGTGCGCCTCCCTCAGAAGCAACGCCAGGGCGAATCCGTCACCGGCATTGTTTCCGCCACCGCACACGATCGCGGTCTTGCCGCGCCACGGATAACTCTGAAAAACACCGTTTGCGGCGCGCCACATCAGCTCTCTGCCGGAAATTCCTTGCTGAATCGTTTTGGCATCACTCGTCCTCATGGTTTCCACACTCAGAATTTTTTGCATATCTATCCACTTCCCTTCCGTCGCTTCTCTTCTTCGTATAGTATACCACAGAATGTGGGGCGCGTCAATGGAAATTACCATATTTTTAGGGGTTCCATTTTTGCCGAAAAGGATTATAATATAAGTAAGAGACTTTTGCGGCTCCCGACCAAAAGATCGAAAGGAGTGACTTTTTGTATGGAACTGATCCGCATCAGCGACAAAAAGCTGAAAATCATGCTGACTCCGACGGATATGTGTCACTTTGAATTGAACGCAGACAGCTTGGGCGAGGATAGCGCAAAAATGCATCGCGCATTTCGTCGACTCTTGAATGAAATTCGCATCCAAACAGGCTTTGAAGCAGACGGTGGGCATCTTTCGGTGCAATATTTCCCTTCGCGTGAGGGTGGATGCGAGATGTTCATCAGCAATCTGCTGAACGAAGAATCCGAGCGAGATCCGACCGATCTTTCCGTTTCCGGTGTTCTCTCACTTTCAAAGGAAAATCTGCAGATCCGCCCCTTCAAAAAGCACGGTGGAAGCTTCCGGAAGGATTGCGCATACCGCTTCAAGACGCTATCGCACCTTTTGCAGGTTTGCAAGCGCCTTTCAAGGATTGGATTCGTGGGTGAAAGCACGGCGTATAAAGACGAAAAAAACGCCTATTTTTTATTTTTATCGGTTTTGAGCAGCTCTCCCTTTTCCACGCCCGAGGAGCTTGACTTTATTGTGGAGTACGGAAGCATTGAAAACGCTTCCCTGTTGCGTCTTTACATACGCGAGCATGCAACACTCTTCTGTTCTCAGAACGCGGTGGAACGGCTTTCTGCGCTTCTGTGAGGCATGTTGTGCGGGAAAACAGATAATAAAAGAAGCTGCTTCGATCAGATTGCTCGAGGCAGCTTCTTCTTTTTACAACAGCTCCCTGACCGCCTCCAAAACCGCGTCCATGTGCGAAACGGTATTATAGAGTCCGGGACTGACGCGAACCGCACCGCCTTGCGGCGTGTGAAGCGTTGCGTGACCGAGCGCAGAGCAGTGATAGCCGGCGCGCACGCAAATGCCTTTGCGGTTCAATGCGTTTCCAACTTCGTCTGCAGAAATTCCTTCAACGTTGAAAAGCAAGACGGAACCGATGTGATGCGGCGTGTAAACCGTGATTCCGGGCAGAGCAAGCAGACGCTCCTGCAAATGGGCGTTGAGTCTCCGCTCGTGCTGAAGGATCTGCTCCGTACCGATCTGCTTGACACGACGGATTCCCTCATAAAGCCCGGCAATCGCAGGCGTCGGAAGTGTCCCCGCCTCATAGCGTTCAGGGGCATCGTCCGGCATATTTCCGTCCAGAGATTGATAGCCGCTTCCACCTTCGATCAACGTGTCTGCCTGAATCCCGTCTCCCAGAAGCAGAATCCCACTTCCCTGCGGGCCCAGGAGTCCCTTGTGCCCCGGAACACAGAGCGCGCTGATCGCCATTTGTTGCATATCGATCGCGAGATGGCCGGCGGACTGCGCCGCGTCGACAACGAATAAGATTCGGTTTTGCCGACAAAGCGCTCCGATCTCCTTCAAGGGAAGCGTTGACGAGCAGATATTGGACACATGCGCACAAATGAGCATGCGCGTGCGCGGCGTGATCCGCTCTTCGATGCTTTGGCAGATCATTTCGGCGCTTTGATGCTCGTCGCGCGCGTGAGTTGGAAAAATATCATAGGAGATCTCGCCTCTCTTTGCCAATTTGTAGATCGGTCGAAAGACAGCGTTGTGCTCCATATCCGACAACAAAACATGGTCTCCACGACGTAAAAGCCCCTTGATCGCCATGTTGATCGCCACCGTGGTGTTCGTGGTGAAGATCGTGTTTTCCGGACGGTGCAGTCCGAAAAAGTCTGCCGCCTCTTCGCGGCATTCGTATATTTTTTCTGCCGCTCTGAGCGAAAGCTCGTGAGAGCCACGACCCGGATTCCCGCAGTAATCACGCATACATCGTGCTTGCTCCAAGGTCACGGAATGAGGCTTCGGAAAACTTGTGGCAGCATTGTCAAGATAGATCATTTTCCTTCACCGTAGGATGCTTGAATGCGAATTCCGGCGCGTGAAAGAATCTGCCTGACCGTTTGCGCAAAGGCACAGGAATAGGTCAACGCATAGGCACACCCACGATTGCTCTCACCGGAATCCGCTTTGATGATTTGCGTGTGAACCGATGCCGAATCCAACAGCTTTTTTGCTTGCATGGTCTGTGTCATCGAGCCGATGACGCAGAGACATTGCTTGTTTTTGATTTCATATTGCATATTTACACCTCCTTCAATTGCAGTATATGAAATCATTTGTCGAATCGTGTGCTCTGCTCTGCTTGGATCCAAAAAGCAATCGCAAGAGGCGCAAATTCTTTCCCGCAATCCGCGATGAACTTTTTCAAAACTGTTGACTTTCCAAGAAAAATCTGTTATAATATACAAAGATTCCACAGAATCTCTCTTTCGGGGTGTGGCGCAGTTGGTAGCGCGCGACGTTTGGGAGCAGGACACCGCCCCCAAGGTATCCCGAAGCAAAAAACGCCTAAAAGCCTTGTAAACACTGACTTTTTCGGCACTCTACTCTCTCGCAAAACTCTCTATAAAAGCGGTTTGACCACATGCTTGACCACGTACGGAAATTGACCTAAAAATCGAATATTTTTCACACTTCGGGGTGTGGCGCAGTTGGTAGCGCGCGACGTTTGGGAGCAGGACACCGCCCCCAAGGTATCCCGAAGCAAGAAACGCCTAAAAGCCTTGTAAACACTGACTTTTTCGGCACTCTGCTCTCTCGCAAAATCCTCTGTAAAACCGGTTTGACCACATGTTTCACCACTTACGGAAATTGACCTAAAAATCGAATATTTTTCACACTTCGGGGTGTGGCGCAGCTGGTAGCGCGCGACGTTTGGGACGTCGATGCCGCAGGTTCGAACCCTGTCACTCCGACCAAAAATCAGCCGAAAACGAGCCTTTTTAGACTTGTTTTCGGCTAATTTTTATATATTTTCCACAAAATCGGCTGTTTTCAGTTGACCACATGTTTGACCACTTACGGAAAAACCTCAAAAATTCAATATTTTTCACACTTCGGGGTGTGGCGCAGCTGGTAGCGCGCGACGTTTGGGAGCAGGACACCGCCCCCAAGGTATTCCGAAGTAAAAAACGCCGATAGCCCTTGTAAACACTGACTTTTTCGGCACTATCCTCTCTCGGAAAATCCTCTATAAAAACGGTTT
>JAZSJS010000053.1:0-28154 GCA_045534435.1 Eubacteriales bacterium | reverse complement strand
TTGCGGAACATTTATTCTGATCTCATACCTTTTCGGTTCTGTTCTCGGAGGCGCTATCTCTGGTCTTTCCTTTGATCTTCACGGTCTCGGTGCAGGGAATATAGTGATGTGTATGCTCGCGAAGGTATTTCTTATGCTCGTGTTTGTTTCGATCTTTGTTCTCATCAGCGTGGCGGCAAAGCAAAAGGCCTGGCTCGCTATCTGCGGCTCGCTTGGAGGTGGAATGCTCCTCTTTATGATGGTCTCTATGATCACTCCCCTCGGCTCTACCGTCATCAACGTGGTGCTCTGTGCGGCGGGCGGCACTCTGTTCGCCTTTGGGCTTGGCGCGATCAGCAGGATCGTTCTCCGGAAAACAAGCTTGGTATAAATCCGAAACAAATCCATTCGAGGGCTGAGCGGTCGACGTTCAGCCCTCAAAGCATTCTCCGGCTTGCGTCCCATCAAAAACAAAATTAGCTTAAGCTAACAAATTTGTGCAAACCACCCTTGCGTTCAGTTAGCAACCCCTAACTGATTTGTAGAAGCGTACGAAATTGAAAAATCGTCGCCAAAACAGTTGACAAAAACAGGAAAAAGCGGTATAATATCCACAGTTAGCAAATGCTAACCAAAAAATCTTGATCGGATCGGTGGAATCGGAGAAAGGAGCGCGCGGTGAATCTCAAGGAAGCTCAGGACGGCGTGGAATACATCATAAGCAGAATTGAAACCGACGATGAGGAGCTGAACGCCTTCCTCTTTTCCCTCGGTTGTTATAGCGGTGAATCGATCACCGTCGTTCGTCATCTGAAGGGCGGCTGCATCGTCGCAATCAAGGACGGACGATACAATATTGACAATCAGCTTGCTGAAGCTATTATTATATAATTTTGTATGCCAAAAATTGTATGCCAAAAAACAGCAAGCTGATTCTTTTTTTGGCACACGGTTAGCAACTGCTAACCGCTATTCAAGGCGGTAATTTATATCCGAAAGGATCAAAACAAGGAGGAAACCAAATATGAGAATTGCTTTGGCGGGCAATCCCAACTCAGGTAAGACCACCATGTATAATGCTCTGACCGGACGCAGTGAAAAGGTCGGCAACTGGGCTGGTGTTACCGTTGACAAGAAAGAGCATCCCATCAAAAAGGCATATGCCGGAGGCGAGCAGCTGATCGCCGTTGACCTTCCCGGTGCCTACTCCATGTCTCCCTTCACGAGTGAGGAAAGCATCACAAGCTCCTACGTGAAAAAAGAAAATCCCGACGTTATTATTAACATCGTGGATGCGACCAACCTCAGCCGTAGCCTTTTCTTCACCACGCAGCTTCTTGAGCTTGGCGTTCCCGTTGTCGTTGCTCTGAACAAGAGCGACCTGAACGAGAAGAAGGAAACCAAAATTGATGTGGACACTTTGAGTGCAAAGCTTGGCTGTCCTGTAATTAATACCGTTTCTACCTCGGCAAAAGGACTTAAGGCACTTGTTGAAGCTGCCGCGTCCTTAGCAGGCAAAGCACAGAAAGCCCCCTATCATCAGGGTGACATCGATCTTTCCGACAAAGCGGTTGTGGAAGCAGCAGACCGTAAGCGCTTCGAGTTTGTAAACGGAATCGTAAAGACTGTTGAAAGCCGCAAGGTATTCACCAAGGAAAAAAACGTCGGTGACAAGATCGATGCCGTTTTGACGAACAAGTGGCTCGGGATCCCGATCTTCGCGCTCATCATGTGGGCTGTTTTCTGGATCTCTCAGGCAGGCCCCGGCGTTTGGCTTGCAGAGGGTCTTGACATTGGCGAAACGCACCTTTGGGGTCTCGGTGACTGTATCGGTTGGTTTAAAGACGTTGTAGCCGGCTGGCTCAGCGGTGCTCACGATCTGATCCAAGCAATTATCCTTGAAGGTATTATCGAAGGTGTTGCAGCAGTTGTTGGCTTCTTGCCTCTTGTTATGGTGATGTACTTCCTCATCGCTCTTCTCGAGGATTGCGGTTACATGGCTCGTGCCACCGTTGTTCTTGATCCTATCTTCAAGAAAGTCGGTCTTTCGGGCAAATCCGTGATCCCCTTCATCATCGGTACAGGCTGTGCGATTCCCGGCGTTAT
Organism: Eubacteriales bacterium; assembly: GCA_045534435.1. Lineage (GTDB taxonomy): Bacteria > Bacillota > Clostridia > Oscillospirales > CAG-272 > UMGS1865. The sequence goes on along the minus strand of JAZSJS010000053.1, from coordinate 26,069 downwards.
GGCTTGCCGTACTATTCGTAACGAGCGTGAGCGCAGAGCAACCGCGATGCTGACGCCCTTCATGCCCTGCGGTGCAAAGCTCCCCGTGATCGCACTCTTCGCAGGCGCGTTCTTCGAGGGCTCCGAATGGGTTGGCGTTACGATGTACTTCGCAGGCATCGCGATCATTCTTCTTTGCGCACTCCTGATCAATGCGCTCACCGGTCACAAGGCAAGAAAGTCCTTCTTCATCATCGAGCTTCCCGAGTATAAAGCTCCCTCCTTCGGTCTGGCGCTCAAATCGATGTGTCAGAGAGGTTGGTCCTACATCGTCAAGGCGGGAACAGTAATTCTCGTATGTAACTTCGTTGTTTACATGATGCAGACCTACGGCTGGAACTTCCAAGCAGTTGAGGATCCCTCCGACTCCATTCTTGCCACGATCGCCACTCCGATCGCATATGTGATCGCTCCGATCGTGGGCGTGGCTCTTTGGCAGCTCGCAGCTGCAGCCGTGACAGGCTTCATCGCCAAGGAGTGCGTCGTTTCCACGCTCGCAACCGTATTTATGTTTGAGCATCTGATCAACGAGGATCTCGAGGCTGTTGGCGCGATCGGCGCATCCAACATGGGCGGTATTTCCGTGGTTGCAGGCCTTGCATTCCTGATGTTCAATCTCTTCACACCTCCCTGCTTCGCCGCTCTCGGTGCAATGAACTCTGAGATCAAGAGCCGCAAGTGGCTCTGGGCGGGCATCGGACTTCAGTTTGCAGTTGGATACACCATCGGCTTCCTCGTCTTCTTCTTCGGCACGCTCTTCACGGGCGGAAGCTTCGGCGCCGCTTGGATGCCCATCGTCGGTTGGGCGATCGTGCTCGCGATTGCAGCGATCTTCACTGTGACGATCGTCAGAAAAAACCGTCAGCTCAAGGCTGAATACGCTTTGAACGCATAATTTTATGAGTATCGTTGATTATCTTGCAATTGCCGCAATCGTTCTGATCGTCGGTGCCGCAGTATTCTATATTGTTCGCGCCAAGCGCCGCGGTGAAAAATGTGTTGGATGCCCTTACGCAAGAGAATGCGGAGGAAAATGCGGTGGATGCGATCATGTCGAAGCCAAAAAGGACAACGGTCAATAAATTGATGAGGGGATGCGTGCCAAGCGCACGCATCCCCTTTTGAAAAACGGAGGTTCGTCTTGGATAACAGTGTTAAACTTACGTTCGCACAGGTAAAATATATCGTTTCTCTTTACCGTTTGTCCGAGACCGGATGCGGTGTTAAGAACATTGAGCTTGCGAGTACGCTTGGTGTGAGTAAGCCCAGCGCGCATAAAATGCTGAGATCGCTTTCCGAGCTCGGCATCGTCAGGCAAGAAAGCTTCGGCCTCGCTTTTTTCACCGACAAAGGGCGCGCGTTGGCGCAAAAATACGCCTTCTGTTATGCGGCTTTGGAAAAAAGAATGACAGATATCTGCGGAAATGGCGCGGTGAGTGAGAACGCGATCTGCGGTCTGCTTGCGGATATGCCGCACGAAAGGCTCGACGAGCTATACAACGGAAAGGCAAGGTGAAGCAAGCACGTGGAAAACTGCATTGTCATCAGGATTCTCGTTGTAGTCATGGCTTTTGCTCTTCTCTCAAGCATCAAGCACTTCAAGGGTGAGGGCGGTTGCTGCGGAGGAGGAAGCAGTTATCGGCCAAAAAGAAAGAAGCTTTCCGCTGTGAAATATCAAAAAACCTTCCGCGTCGGCGGCATGCACTGTGCGCACTGCAAGCGGCGTTTGGAAGAGAGCGTGAACGACATCAAGGGTATCGCGGGCAAGGTCGACCTGAAAAAAGGGACACTGACCGTTTCCTATGCTGAGGACGTCGATGACGAGGTCTTGCAGGAGAAGACCAGGCAAGCCGGATACACGGTAGAAGAATCCTCCAATGGGTAAAATCCCAAATTACAGTTCAACATACCGACAAAATATTTTTGGCAACGTCTTATTCGGCGTTGCCTTTTCTGACTTTTCTTTTGCCACTCGCCCCTCCGCAAAAGCAAAAAACATCCTATTTCAGCAAGTTTTTTTCAAAAACAGCCAAAACGCAAACAAAACTTTAACAATTGTGTGTTATATTATGGGTATAAAAGAAAAAACGCAGGCTCGGAGGATGAAAATATGTTCAAAATTTTGATTGTGGAGGACGACAGAGATCTGAACCGCTCGGTTTGTTCTTTTCTGAACAGCTCGGGCTATGAGGCGGTTGGGTGTCTGGACGCCGAGAGTGCCTACGACGAGATGTACAAGACGACCTTCGACTGCATCGTATCGGACATTATGATGCCGAACATCGACGGCTTTGAGTTTGCAAAAACCGTGCGCTCACTCAACAACGACATTCCGATTTTGTTCATGACCGCCCGTGACGATTTTGCGTCCAAGCAGAGAGGATACCGCATCGGCATCGACGACTACATGACCAAGCCCATCGATCTCGACGAGCTCTTCCTCCGGATCGGCGCCCTTCTTCGACGCTCCAAGATCGCGTCGAGTCGCCGTCTGGAGGTCGGTAATTTCATAATGGATGCCGATGAAAGAAGCGCAACGCTGGACGGAGAGGAAATTTCTCTCACGGCAAGAGAATTTGACCTTCTCTACAAGCTCCTGTCCTATCCGAAAAAGACCTTCACGCGCACGCAGCTAATGGACGAATTCTGGGACGTGGACACGCAGACAAGCACGCGCACGGTGGACGTCTATATGACCAAGCTCCGCGCCAAGCTCTCTGCGTGCAACTCCTTTGAGATCCAAACCGTTCACGGCCTCGGCTACAAGGCGGTGATCAAATGAAAAAGCCGACCTTCCAAAGAGTGCTGCGGGAGTTCAGCAGCTTTCTTTTGTTCTTTCTGTCGGTAGGCTTTGTGGTTTCCTGTTGTATGATGCTCTTCCTCAACGTACTATCCAAGAAAATGGGCCTCATTTACACCCCCGACAACATCGCCGCGGCAGCCAAGATCACCTTTCTCAACGTTGTCATGATTACCGTGCTTTTCAAAACCATTGATTTTATCCGACGGAGGATCATGGTGGATAAGCCTGTGAAAATGATCACGGATGCCGCTGAAAAAATTATGAACGGAGATTTTTCTGCCCGTGTCAAGCATATGCACGGCTCGGGCATGGAGAGCTTTAATCAAGTCGGCGAATCCATCAACGCAATGGCAGAGGAGCTTTCAAGCGTTGAAACCTTGCGTACCGACTTTATTGCAAACGTATCTCATGAAATGAAAACCCCTCTCGCCGTCATCCAAAACTACGGAACGCTCCTGCAATCCCCCGATCTTCCCGACAAGGAGCGCCGGGAGTATGCAAGAGCGATCACCGACGCCTCCCGCCGCCTTGCCGATATGATGACGAATATTCTCAAGCTCAACCGGCTGGAAAATCAGCAGATCTATCCCCATCCCACGACCTTTGACCTCGGAGAGCAGCTTTGCGAGAGTCTTTTGCAATATGAAAGCGTCTGGGAAAGAAAAGAGATCGAGATCGAAACCGATCTTGCCGAGAGCGTGCTTATTTCTGCCGATGCGGAGCTACTCTCGCTTGTTTGGAATAACCTTTTTTCCAACGCCTTCAAATTCACCGAGGCTGGCGGCAAGGTCACACTCACACTGACGGCGGATCCCGATTACGCCACCGTCAAGATCGCCGACACGGGCTGCGGAATGACGCGTGAGGTCGGGGAGCATATCTTCGAAAAATTCTATCAGGGCGACACCTCGCGGGCAACACAGGGCAACGGACTCGGTCTTGCGCTGGTCAAGCGCGTGGTGGACATTCTGCAGGGCGAGATCGCCGTGGAAAGCGCGGTCGGTGTCGGAACGACCTTTACGGTCAGAATCAGGAGGGGTGATCATGGATTGGAAGAAGCTCGGTAAGGCCCTACTCTTTCCCCACGTTGCCATCATGATCCTTCTCGTTCCGATCGCGACGATGCTTCTCGTGGGCTCAATGCTCTTTCTCGGTACAGACTCTCCGATTGCGATCGGCTCCTACGTGCTCGCAGCCTACACCCTGACGGTCTGGTGCTTCAGGACCCCGCGTCTGATCCGATTTTTCAAGGTCTTCAAAAGCGAAAACAAATTCGCGAGAAGGTGGGAGAATGACCCGCGTCTGCGGGTAAACATCGCGCTTTACGGCTCGCTTGCCTGGAATGCGTTGTACGGAATCTTTCAGCTTTGGCTTGGATGCTACCACCGCACGTTTTGGTTCTGCTCGCTGGGCGCGTACTATATCTGCCTCGGTGTGATGCGCTTCTTTTTGCTCCGACACACGAGAAAATATGCCCCCGGTGAACAAATGCAAAGCGAGCTGAAAAAATACCGCGCCTGCGGATGGGTATTCCTTGTGATGAATCTCGCGCTCGCGCTGATCATCTTCTTTATGGTCTATTGGAACAGGACCTTCCAACACCACATGATCACGGCGATTGCAATGGCTGCCTATACCTTTGTGGCGCTGACCGCAGCGATCGTCAACGTGGTAAAATACAAAAAATATAACAGCCCCGTCTTTTCGGCCTCCAAGGCAATCAGCCTGGCGGCGGCGCTGGTGTCAATGCTGACGCTCGAATCCACCATGCTCACGACCTTCAGCGACGGAACGATGTCGGTGCTGACACAAAAGCTCATGCTCGGCGCGACGGGCGGCGTCATATCGGCTGCCGTCGTATGCATGGCGGTTTGGATGATCGTCGAGAGCACAAAAAAACTGAAGCAATACCAAATCAGAGGTTGAAAATGGAACACAACAATCAGAAACAGGGCGGATTTTCTTATACCTACTCCGCCAAAGAGCAAGCCGAGCTGAAGCGCATCCGCGACAAATATACCGCTCCCCCCGAGGAAGAAGACAAAATGGCGCGTCTGCGCAGACTCGACGCAAGCGTGACAAATACCGCACAAGCGGCGGCACTCGCATTCGGTGTGATCGGCACACTCATTCTCGGCTTTGGAATGAGCCTTTGCATGACCGATTTCGGAGAGATCCTCGGATCAAACCAAAGCACGGCAATGGGGTTCGGCATCGCCGTCGGTATCCTGGGAGGTGTGCTTGCAAGCCTTGCCTATCCCATCTATAACGTCATCGTGAAGGCAAAGCGCAAGAAGCTCGCGCCCGAGATCATACGCCTCACCGACGAATTGATGAAATGAAGTGAAGGCGTGTCCGCCCATCAAACAGGAAACGTTTTCGTGCTATGCACTCCCCTTAAAGGCATTAAAGCCAAAAAACACGGCATATCTCGAAAGAGATATGCCGTGTTTTTTGGCAAAACCGGTCCACTGGAGAACGGCTTTTATTTTCTATCTGTTTTGGTTTGTATTCTGTTTGTCAGTTCGGCTCCCTCATCTCGCCATATTTTCCATTAGAGGCGTCCTGTTCAACCTGTAATCCACCGGCCTCGTTAGTGTAAGTCGACACATAAGACTCCAACTCATCGGGAATGTTATCTGTCTGAGGAACAATCAAATATACAGCAACGGCAATGACAGCAATGGCAAGAATAATGAGCAAAGCGATAAAACCAAATTTCTTATAATCCATAACGCAACTCCATTTCATTTATGTATATTTATTTTATCATATGAGCAGTGGAGTTGTCAATAGGTATTTTGAAATTTTGGGTATTTAAAATTTGTTTTCGTTCAAGCAAGCGCTTCGCGCTAGCGGGAGTTCTGATTGCAACGGCTCCGACAAAAAGCCAAGAGCCGTGCAAATGTACGGCTCTCATGAAATGCGGAGAATCAGAACTCAAACGTGCGCGTCATCGGTGCAATTTTTCGATTGGTGCGGGCGCACGTTCAAGCAAGCGCTTCGCGCTTGCGGGAGTTCTGATTGCGACGCTTCCGACAAAAGACCAGCCTCCGTGCAAAAGCACGGAGGCTGGTCTTTTGGTGGAGATGAGGAGAATCGAACTCCTGTCCGAAAATCCCTTGATATAACCTTCTTCGTGGGCAGTCTGTTTTTTAGAATTCCCTCTTGAAAGCGCGAACAGACACGCTTTTTCGCAAGGTAGCCCTTTTTTGCATGACCGAATCAAGAGCGAACCATCGGTGCATGTTCACCACTCAGATGACGTTCAGTCCAAGGCCGTGGTACTCCTTGGAGGAACGGGCGGTCCGCAGACCGCGGCACTGCTGAATTTTACGTCAAACGACGTAAAACTCAGGCAGCCATAGCAACAGTATTGTTGTCGTTTATTGTTTAAGTTGGGCAGTTTTCGAGTTTACCCGGCTCGCCACGCTTATCATACCTCAGAATCCCCGTCGAAACCATTGCACCCCCATATCAAGAATAGGCAACGATTCTCGCGGTCGCGAAAAAATCGCCCACGCCTTCCGTTGCCTATTTATTATACCGCAAAAGCCTCGATTTGTCAACAGAATTTTTTCGACAAGCTCCGCGGCCCTGCTTTCATCCCTCGTAAGAACGGTCCTTCATGTGTCTGTCAATGTCGCGGCTTGCCTGTCTTGCCGCATCGGCATCACGCTTGTCATAAAGCTTTTTACCGCGGCACAAACCGACCTCGACCTTGACATGACTTCCCGAAAAATACAATGACAACGGCACCAGCGTGTATCCCTTTTGCTGTACCAGACCCTGCAACTTCAGGATCTCTCTGCGATGCATCAAAAGCTTTCTGTCTCGCAACGGCTCACGGTTGAAAATATTCCCATGATCGTAGGGGCTGATGTGGATTCCGACCGCAAACATCTCTCCCTTGTCAAAGGAGCAATAGGAATCCTTGAGATTGACGGCTCCCGCACGGATGCTTTTGACCTCGGTCCCGAACAGGGCGATGCCTGCCTCATATTTTTCCTCTACAAAGTAATCGTGATATGCCTTTTTGTTTTGTGCGATGATCTTTGTAGTTACCTTGTTTTTTTCTGCCATAACCCCTGTTTTTCACTCGTTTCTGTCATTGTAAAAAATTTCTTCATCCGGGAAATAAAGTCCCCAGCGCTCCCGGGCAACCTTGACGATGTAATCATAGTCGTAGCCCTCATTCAAGAGCTCCTGAAGCTCCTCCTTCATTTCCTCATACTCAGCAAGCTTGGATTCCAGCTCTCGCTGCTCCTCCAGAAGTGCATTGTATCTCATCACGCTATTGGCAAATATCCCGATGGACACCACCACCAGAACGCCGAGAAGCACGCGCATCAGAAGCGTGAGACTGAACTGTTTTTTCTTTTTCTGTGACAAGATGCTTCCCCCTTTTGAGCTTCTTTTGTTTTGGGATCTCCTCGGGAATCAATCCGCAAGCGTTGCGCTTCCCTCGAGCGTATTCCGTGGCTGTAAAAAGCCGTCTGCGACGTTTTCGGTGCAGTTTTACGGAAGATGACAACGCCTGTTTGCCTCTGCGCCTCAGCCATCCCACCACTCTTCGGATCGGATAGAGCAAAAAGAACACTGCATATCCAACTGCAGTCTCGATCAAAAACGCGATGACCTCGGAAAAGAGCATCACAAGACGTCCGAGGGTAGCTCGGTAGAGAAAAAATCCCGCGCCGATGCAAAGAAAAGCCGGAAATCGGATCTTTCCGTTGTTCTGAATATAAAAGAGCAAAATGATTGCCACTCCGGCAAAAAGGCAGAAGCAAAGGTCCTCAACGAACACGACGGTGCCCAGCGCCATGCTCTCCTTCTTTTTTCGATACGGCTTCAAAAAAGGCAATCGGATCTCCTGCAAGCGCTTCGCCGCCTTCCGGCTGTAATGAACGCCGAGAAAGACACGCGTCAGGCGCAAAAGATCATACACTCCTCCCAAGCCGATCCCCAGAAGCAAGGCATATACATAAAGCCATGCCAAGACGGATTGAGAAATTTCCATAGGCTCTTATCGAAACAGCTTCCCGAAAAAGCCTTTTTTCGCAGACTTTTCGTTGCTTTCCGCATCATAATAGCCAATGTTGTCGATCCTTCCGTCCACGGTGACGATTCCCTGCTCCAAATTCAAAACCCGAATATGCAAAGACATACCGTCCACGGCAAGACCGCCGCAAACGGTATTCAATATGACTGTCTGCTCGTCAAAGCTCTCGACGTCCGTCACGCCTCTGATCTCCAACGAGTTGCGAGCATCCAACAAAATTTTGTGTTCTGCACTTTTCAGTTTTGCCGCCTCTGTGCTCATTGCAGTAACCTCCGATTTGCGATTTGCTACAATTTATGCAAGAGACGGCAAATTTATTCAATGATTATCCGATAACCTCGTAAAGACTCGAAGCCTCGGCCTTGGATGTGTATTCCTTGACATTCAAGACGCGAACACTCAACGTTTTCTCTCCGAAGGTGATCGTGATGACATCGCCTTCTTTTACATCATACGATGCCTTTGCTCGCTTGCCGTTGACGGAAACGTGCTCCGCGTCACACGCGTCGTTCGCAACCGTCCGGCGTTTGATAATGCGGGAAACCTTCAGGAATTTGTCAAGCCTCATTCAGCTTGTCCTTCAAAGCCTTTCCTGCGGAGAAGGTGACACGGCGGGATGCGGGAATCTCAACTGCCTCGTTGGTGCGGGGATTTCTGCCCGTGTGAGCAGCGATGCTCTTCACTGCGAAGGAACCGAAGCCGGCGATCTGAATGTTTTCGCCTGCTGCCAGAGTTTCCTCAACGGCTGCGATCCATGCATCAACAACTGCTGCGACCTGCTTTTTGGTCATCTCGTTTTCCTTTGCGATCTTTTCGATCAACTGCGTCTTTGTCATCAAAAAATTCCTCCAATAAATCTAATTTGGAATACAATATCATTTTATCATATTATTGCCAAATAAGCAAGAGTTTTTTCAATTATTTTAATAAATTTTTTATAAAAAACGAGATTTATTGACAATTTTCGGCAGTTTTTTCGATCAAAAGATCGGTTTCCCTTGTCAAAGCAAGCTCCGCATCGATTCCAAGACGTCCGCAAAGCGTGCAAGCCGTCATCAAAAGCTCTCCGATGTATCTCTGTGTGGCCTCCTCGCCTTCGGCGCTGTGCACTCTGATGGAGTCGATCCTCTCCTCCATGCAAGAAAGCAAATCCTCGTCGGAAAGTCCCTGTGCGGCATCCGCCTTTCTTGCAACCTTGGTCGCGCGCATCAGCGCAGGCATCATCGGCGGGATGGCGCGAAGCTTCTGCGCAAGCGTGATCCTCTGCTTTTCCTCGGTTTTGATCGCCTCCCAATTTTTCAGCACGTCGGAGCTGTTCTCGACCTCCACGCTGCCAAAAACGTGAGGGTGTCTGTGAATCATTTTTTTGCAGATATCGTCCACGACCTCACGAATTGAAAAGCGCCCCTCCTCGACCTCGATCTGCGCATGGAAGAGGATCTGAAACAAGAGATCTCCCAGCTCCTCACGCAAAAGCGTGGGGTCCTCATTGTCCACCGCCTCGACCACCTCGTAGGTCTCCTCGATCAAGGAGATGCGCACGCTGTGATGATCCTGCTCGCGATCCCAAGGGCATCCCTCCTCCGATCGCAAAACGCGCGTCAGAACGATCAGATCCTCAAAATCATAGCTTTCTTTTTTCATCAAAGCAGCAATTTCATTTTTGACAGACATTTTCAAATTCCTTTCATTGTTTGATTTTCAATTGATCCTTAATTATTTTTTCGGATGGTAAAAGCTTGCATTTTTGCAAGAATCGGCAAATGCGATCTCCCATCGGCAACGCGAGAAGATCCTCTTCGCAAAGCATGCCGAAGACGCAGGAAAAGATCAGATACAGAACTCCCGCCAAAAGCAGAGACACCAGCGTGAGTATGGTGCTCTCTCCCAATCTCATTGCGAGCAGCAGATAAAATGAATACGCGATCCCGATGGAAGCGGCAGAAGAAAGCAGCGGCTTTCCAAAGATGCTTCGCAGATCGGAAACGTGACAAAGCCGCGCCGAGAACCAAAGATTCAGCAACACCACCGCCGCGTTACAAAGAAACGAGCTGATGGGCGCACCGAGCATTGCGATCCGCGCGTTTCCAATCAAAACGTATGCCGAAGCCGTTTTGATCAATGCTCCCGCAAGCATCGACAGAATGGGGCGGTTGACCACGCGGTAGGCGTGCAAAACCGAATTGGTTGCCGTGATCATGCAGGAAAGGAAGATCGAAACGCCGAGGCAAGACAAAAGCGGAGCGGCGATGGCAACCGCCTCGGGCTCTTTTCCAAAGAGAAGCAGCAAAATGGGACGCGCAAACGACGAGATTCCCAATGCTGCCGGGATGGCAAGCATCGCGGTCAGTCGGTAGGAGCTTTTGACGATCTGTCCCTGCTCCTCGTGTCTTCCCGATGCGATTGCAGCAGAAAGGATCGGAACGAGCGGAAGCGCCACCGCATTGACCAGCGACGGCAAAAGTCCAAACAAGGAAAGCGCCAGCGTGGTATAGCTACCATATGCCTCATTCGCCGCCACCTCGGAATATCCGATCGTCTGCAAGCGTCTCAGGATCATCGTCATATCGATCAGCTTGGTGAGGCTGACCAACGATGCACCAAGGGTCATCGGAACAGCCAAACGCGCGAGCGTTTTTCGAATTTCTCGGCACTTTCCATCATTTTTCGGTGCTTTTTGATCAAAAAGCTTTTCTTCAACGGCACGGAATCGGATCTTTTCGATCATCAGATAGAGCACGGAAACCGCCGTTCCCAGCGTCAAGCCCACACCGGCAAATGCCGCAACCGCGGGGGTATCAAAGCCGTGATTCAGCGCTGCACGGGCAAAGAGCAAGCCAAACACAAGCTTGCCGACCGATTCCAAAAGCTGTGAGATCGCGGTCGGCAGCATTCTTTGAAAGCCCTGAAAATAGCCGCGCAAGGCAGAGGAAATACAAATAAAAAAGACGGTGGGCGCAATCGAAAGGATACAGGCATATGCCTGCTCGCTTTTCATCAAATCGCAAAATTGACCGGCAAAAAGAAGCATCACTGCCGTGCCGAGAATCCCGATCCACAGGAATACCGAAAAGGCCGTTCGATAAACCCGGCGCACCTCTTCCCCGTTCCCCTTGGCAAGCGCGCCCGAGATCATCACCGAAAGTGCAACGGGCAGTCCCGCGGTAGAGATCACACAAAAAAGCGCGTAGATCTCATATGCAGAATTGAAATATCCCATGCCCTCGGATCCAAGATAGGAGAGCATGGGGATCTTATAAATCAAGCCGATGATCTTCACCAGCACGGTGGAAAGCGAGAGCGTCAAAACCCCCGAAAAAAAGCTTTTCTTGGAATTGCTCGGCATCCGCTCCACCATACACTCATCACCGTCCGTTTAATCAAAGTAATGAGCAAACACCTCTTGAGCCTCGCGACGCAACCGTTCCTCATCAATCAAAGTATACTCACCGTTGCGGTAAAGTATGCGTCCGTCGACCATGGTCATCAGGACATCGGATCGGTCTGCGCTATAAGTAAGCATCGCGTAATCATCATAAGAAGGCATATTGTGAATCGAGCCACGGTCGATCAGAACCAGATCGGCACGGAATCCGACCTCCACGCGACCGCAGTCGGCTCTTCCCTGTGCAATGGCTCCGTTTTGCGTTGCCAGAGGGAGCATTTCAGAAGCGACGGTGATCGCGGGATCTCGCGAGACACCCTTGTGCAGGATCGCCGCGGTCTGCATTTCTCTCAGCAGATCCAAGCGGTTGTTGGAAGCAACACCGTCGGTACCGAGCGCGACATTGACACCGGCATCCAGCATTTTGCGCAGCGGCATCACTCCGCTGCCAAGCTTAAGATTGCTCACGGGGTTATGCGCGACGCTGACCTTCTTTCCTGCAAGGATTTCAACATCCTCGTCGCTCACCCAAACGCAGTGTGCCGCCGTGACGGGAACCTCCAGAACCCCGTGACGTCTGAAAAACTCGGTCGGTGTCACGCCGTGACGTGCGATACACTCCTCGTGCTCCTTCTGTGTCTCGGAGAGATGGATCTGCATTCCGTAGCCGTTGGCAAGCGCGTATTCTCCCACGATTTTGCAGGTCTTTGGGGTGTTGGTATACTCGGCATGAAGTGAAAGATCGACGATGATCCTTCCCTCGTCTGCCCTTTGATATTGCTCGGAAAGTGCCAAAAACTCGGCAAATCGGCTATCATTTCGAATATCCGCATCGGGATCGAAGGAAACGAAGCTGCGCGAAAGATTGGCCTTGATGCCGCTCTTCAGAACCGCTTCGGCAACCGCATCCTCGAACATATACATATCGGAAAACGACGCCACGCCGTTCCGCAGCATTTCCGCGATGGCAAGCTCGGTTGCCACTCGCACGCTTTCATAGGTCAAGCGATCCTCCGCGGGAAAGATGCGCTCCTCCAACCAACGCTGCAGGGGAAGATCCTCGCCGTATCCGCGAAAGAGGGTCATCGCGGCATGGCAGTGCGCGTTATAGAACGCGGGAATCAAAAGATTTCCGCCACAGTCCACGACCTCACACTCAAGATCGGCGGGTGTTTGATCGGTGATTTCAACAATGCGTCGATTTTCGACGACGACCGAAACCCGAGAGGCTCCGTAGCCATACTCGGGCAACAGGGTTGCGTTTTTGAGTATCGTTTTCATCAGATAAATTCCTTATAAAGTGAGTCTTTCAGCATATATTCCGACGGGATCTCCCGGATCCCCGTCAATTTTTCAAGCATTTCCCTTGCAATTGGTGCAAACGGACTGTCCTTTGGTACCAAAGGGAGGATCTTCGAAAGATAGGGCTTGAGCATTCCGATCTCATACGGCATGGTCGAATCGATCCTGTTTTCGCAAAGATGAACGTTCGGAAAAATGCTTTTTTCCTCGTTTGCACGCACGCTTTGCCAAAGATAAAGCGTAAAATCGGGATTGGAAGCACGGTAACGGAAATCTCGAACCAGGCGTCTCATCAATCGGATCTCGTTCGGCTCAAAGCGAACGCCGTCCAATTCGATCGCAGAGGAAGCACAGATATAGATCTCCTGGCAGGCAGGATCGTTCAGAATGGCATACACCTTTGGATAAAGGAGCTGAATGCCCTCGAACAAATAGACGTCCCCCTCCTCGGAGTCCAGAAGCTCTCCTTCGCAGCGACAGCCCAACTGAAAATCAAAGCGCGGCATCTGCGTCGGAAGGCCCTGCAGCAAGGAGCGCGTCTTTTCCTCCAGAAGCGCTACGTCGATGGTATCCTCGGAATCGTAATCGATCTCGATGTCGGGATCTTCGTCGGCTCGCTTTTGAAGCACTTCCTTGTCGTAATAAAAATCGTCAAACGACACCGTATGCACGCGGTGTCCAGCCGCCTCCAGGGATGCCGTCAGTCGTTTTGCCGCGGTGGTCTTTCCGGAGCAGGTCGGACCTGTCAGTCCCAGAATCTTGAGAGTGGGAGAAGCGGCAACCCGATCGCTCAAGCGCTTGAGCTCGCGTGCAAATCGTTTGTCCTCCGCCTCCACGAACGCGCGCAGGTCGTTCGGATTCTTGGGGATGTCTGGAAAATAGCAATTCATCATACTTCATCCTTTCCGACGGAAAAGCCGATTCCGCCGTCACAAGAACTCAAATCAAGTGATGTCGGCGGTAAAAATCCTCCATTGCCGCGATCTTTTCCTCGGTGCTTTCATCCTTCAAATATTCATATGGATATTTTGGATAGAACAAGCGCTCGATGATCGGCTTTCCGCCGTTCTCGGGACGGTAATCCACCATTTTGGAAACCGCACCCGCACCAACCGCGAAAATGGAATGAACCTCTTCCATCATATAAATATTATAACGCCCCTCTGCGCCCGGCAGACTGAAGCCGACGTTTTCAAAGTTGCCGACGGTGTTCTTCTGTCGGTACATATAATAAGGCAGGTATCCCTCCTGTTGTGCTCTGAGCTGGGTATAGTCCACGCACTTTCCGGCATCTCCACCGCGCAAGGAATAGACGTTGCTTCCCTGTCGCAGGATCTCCGCAGCCTTTTTGACACAGAAGGTATGTACGGTGATGTTCTCGGGACGCAGTGACAGGATCTTGTCAAAGGTCTGCGAGAAGGATTTGAAATTGTCGCCGGGCAAGCCGACGATCAGATCGGTGTTGATATAAGGGATTCCCGACTCTCTTGCCATGTCAAAGGCTCGCAAAAAGTCCTCTGCGGTGTGCGCACGTCCGATGCCGTGCAAAACCTCGTCGCAAAGCGACTGCGGATTGACACAGATCCTCGTCACGCCGTATTCCTTCGCCACGGAAAACTTTTCCTGTGTGATGGTGTCGGGTCTTCCCGCCTCCAGCGTGTACTCCTCAAGAGCAAAGACGTCGGTGAGTGATGCGATCTTGCCGAGAAGCAGCCTGAGCTGATCGGCAGTCAGAATCGTCGGGGTACCGCCGCCGATATACAGCGTTTTGACGTGCAATCCAAGCTCTCGGATCTTGGCAAAGGTCTTTTCAAGATCCTCGATCATGTGCGAAAGATATTCGGGGATCAGTGAAAGCAGCTTGGCGGATGTGTAGGACACGAAGGAGCAATACGAGCAACGCGTGGGGCAAAAAGGAATCGCCACGTATACGCTGCAATCCTTCGTCGAGCCGTTTCCGATCAGCTTCTGCTCGTTGATCGCCACGTCGGTCGCCAAAGCGGCTTTTTTGGGAATCACAAAGTATTCCGAGGTCAGCGTCTTTTTGACACGCGTCTTGCTCAGTCCCTCCTGCAAAAGCTCGGTTGCCACCTTGGAGGGGCGAACACCCGTCAGCATTCCCCAGGACGGGCGGTAGCCCATCAATTCTCCGCAAGCCGCGATCACCGCCGCACCGCAAGCAAGCTTGGCGGTTTTGTCACGGGTGACCGATTCGGCAAACGGATAAAACTTCTCCGCTGCCGCCTGCTTCTCTCCCCAAGTGACCTCCGCCGATGCGGTCAGGCCTTCCTCGCTCTCAATCAAAGAAAGCGAAAGCGTGGGGGTATCCGGAGAGGACTCCTCCGCCGCACCGAATTTCTCACCGGGAAAGAAAATCATGCAGAGGGTCTGCACATAGTATACGTTGATATTTCCGTTTAGTATCAGTTTCATATCAAAAATCCTTACTTTTTCTTTTTCAGCACGTCACTGTCCATCACAATGGTGACCGGGCCGTCGTTGAGCAACTCGACCTCCATGTGCGCGCCGAAGATTCCCGATTCCACTCGGCGAATCTCTTTGGCGGCAAGACTCTTGAAATATTCATACAGGCGCTCTGCCTCGGCAGGCTTTGCCGAGGCCAGAAAATCCGGACGGTTTCCGTGCCTGTAATTTGCCATCAGGGTAAACTGTGAGATCACCAGCATCTCTCCGTCAATATCACGCAGAGAGCGGTTCATCTTTCCGTCCTCATCGCAAAAGATCCTCAGCTGCACGATCTTGCGGCAAAGCAGCTCGGCATCCACCTCGGTGTCACCCTCCGCAACACCGAGCAAAATCATCAGACCTGCGCCGCAAGCACCGACGGTCTCTCCGTCCACGCGAACCGAGGCATGGGAGACTCTTTGAATAACAGCCTTCATTTGTTCTTCCTTTCCGTCAAGCCTCAGGCAAATCCGCGCAAAATATTTTCCACACCGTTCAAGCTGCGCAGGCGTGATACGATGGATTCATAGTGGGAAATATTTTTGCACCCAACCTTGAGATTGACAATGGCGTTTCCGTCATTCTTGTAGACAACGTTCACCTGCAGGATCGAAACGCGCATATCGGCAAGTGCCGTCGTAATGTCGGCAAGCATACCGATGCGGTTGTCGGCGTGCAGCTGCAAAAGTGCTTCATAAACACCGCGGCCTTCTCCGCGCTCCTCTCTTTCCTCCCAATGCGCTTCCTTCCAACGATCTGCATTTTCGGGATTTTTGCGTCCCTCAACCACGTTCGGGCAATCGATCTTGTGAATCGAAATTCCAAAGCCCTTGGTCACAAAGCCGATCACCGAGTCTCCGGGCAACGGGTTGCAGCACTTCGCGAATTTGACCATGCATCCCGCCTCGCCGTCCACGATGATGCCGCTGTTCGACTTGAGGTTTTTCGGCTTGGGGGCTTGCGACAGGGATTCGGCAGAAACCGCGGGCAGTTCGGGAAGATCGATGATCGACGACTTGAGGCTGCGCTCACATTCCTCCTGCAAGCGACGGACCACCTTGGACATCATGACGCCGCCATATCCGATGGCATTGTAAAAATCCTCGATGCCGTTGATGCCGATTTTCTCGGCAACCGCCAAAACCACAGCCTCCTTTTGTGCCTCCGTGCAGCCCTTGACGATTCGTCTGAGCTCGGCTTCCACCGCATTTTTGCCGACGACGATATTTTCCGCACGTCGCTCTCTCTTGAACCACGCGCGGATCTTGGAGCGCGCGGCACTGGTCTTGACGATGTTCAACCAATCGCGGCTCGGGCCCTTGGAGGACGAAGAGGTCAGGATCTCCACGATCTCTCCGTTTTCGAGCGTACGGTCGATCGGCACGATCATGCCGTTGATCTTTCCGCCAATCATCTTGTCTCCGATCGCGGAGTGGATGGCATAGGCAAAGTCGATCACGTTTGCGCCGCTCGGCAGCGCGATCACGTCACCCTTCGGTGTAAACACAAACACCTCGTCATGGAAAATGTCGGTTTTGAGCGCGTTCAAAAATTCCTCGGGGTCGCGCTGCTCGTCCTCGGTCTCGATCAGTCTTGCGATCCACTCCAGCTTGCGGTCAAGCTCTGCCTTGGAGGAGGATCCGGACTTGTATTTCCAATGCGCCGCGATTCCGTATTCCGCGATATGATGCATCTCCTTGGTACGGATCTGCACCTCAAACGGAATACCGTCGCGACCAATGACAGTTGTGTGCAAGGAACGGTACATATTGGGCTTCGGCGTGGAAATATAATCCTTGAACCGACCAGGCATCGAATTGAACATCTCGTGGATCAAGCCGAGCGCGGTATAGCACTCCAGCTCGGTATCGACGATGATACGAAGCGCGTAAAAGTCGTAGATCTGATCAAAGGATTTATTTTGATTATACATCTTTTTGTAAATCGAATAAACCGATTTGATGCGTCCCTCCAACACGAAATGAATGTTGTTTTCCCGCATTTTCTGGTCAATGGAGGCACGGATATTTTCGATAAAGCCGACGTTTTCGCCGTATTTTTCCTCAATATGCTGCCTGACCTCCTCATATCCGATGGGATCGAGATATTGAAGTCCGAGATTCTCCAGCTCCTGCTTGATGCGCTGCATACCGAGTCGGTGTGCCAAGGGTGCGTAAACCTGCATGGTCTCGAGCGCGGTCATGCGACGCTTCTGATCTGCTTTGACGCCAAGCGTGCGCATATTGTGCAATCGGTCACATAGCTTGATAAAGATCACGCGAACGTCCTTCGACATGGCGAGCAGCATTTTTCTCAGGTTCTCGATGTGCGCCTCTTCCTTGTCCTCGACCTGAAGCGTGACGATCTTGGTCAGACCGTCCACCAGCAACGCAACGCTTTGGCCGAATTTCTTTTCGACCTCGCGCAGATCGGTCTTCTCGGAGCAATCCTCGACCGTGTCGTGCAAAAGCGCGGCACAGATCGAATCGGTGTCCAGCTCCAGGCCCGCAACGATCTCGGCTACCGCGATCGGATGCGAAATATAAGCCGCTCCGCTGACACGAAACTGTCCCTCATGCAGTTCTCTTGCATATTCAAAGGCCTTTGTGATCTTTTCTGTATCGTATTTCTTTCCGGTTGCTTTCAGAATATCAAGCAATCGGCTGATGTCGGTGTGTACTGTTGAATCGCTCATAAAATTCACCCTTCCGTCAAAATCGGCGTATCTCTTGCAAACTCACACCAATCCGACTCGGCACAGTGATCATTTGCGCAATTGTGTTTTCAGCTTTCGCAAAATAGAGGATTTTTCAATGTTGGTTTTGGTCGTTTGATATTGAAACTCAAACAAATACGTATCCGCAACAGGTTCCATAATATCGCAAATCTGCAGCTCCTGCATGATGCGGATGATAAATTTCAGCTTGATGTAATTGATGTGTCCCACTCCGATATTTCTCAGCATCGAAAGACACTTTCTCATGCTGAACACGGTGTGACCCGTGCGGAATTCACGGCGCAACGCGGTGAAAACCACCGCCATGTCGTCTCTGGTGGGCAGAACCATCTCGTCCTCGGTGTACTCGGCACCCGCACGGATCTCCTCATAGCGGGCAACCTGCGCCCGGTATTTCTGCTCATAGCTTTCGGCAAGCCGCATATCCTGCACCAGCATCTGCAAGGACGTGATATTCTGATATTCGTTGATATTGAGCTGGAACAGAACATCCACGGTATCTCCGATCTCAAAATCGATCTGTGCCTGACTCACACCGAACCAAACCGCGGTCATTTCAACTCCGTCCTTCTCAATGATCAGCTTGGTATGCTTTCCGCCGCCCATCGGGATCATGCGAATCACGCGAGCGTCGCGCAAAATGAAATTGGGAACGGGATTGGAAGTTCCAAAGGGCTCCATCGCCGCAATTTCCTGTGCCAGCGACATCGAAAGCTCATGGATTCCGATCTCACAGTCGGCATCCATGCTGATGCAAAGCATCTCTTCATCCAAATGCCTTGCGGCATAGGTGTTGATCTTTTCACGAAAGGCGTCGATATTACAACGCAAAATGCTGAGTCCCGCGGCAAGCTCGTGCCCGCCGAAGCGCACCAGCAGATCCTCGCTGTCGACCAAAGCCTCCACCAGGTTGAGTCCCTTGATGCTTCTGCCGGAGCCCTTTCCGACGTCATTCTGCATGGGAACTCCCTGTGCGGAGCCGTCAAACGAGATCAAGATCGACGGAAGACCGTAGCGTTCCGTGATTCTGGAGGAGACGATTCCGATGATTCCCTGCTGCCAGCTGTCGTCATCGATCACAATGACGCGATCCTCGGGGCGAAGCGTCTGCTCGATCTTTTTATAAGCCTGCTCGGCAATCCTGTTTTCTTCGGTCTGCCTTGTCACGTTCAATTCACAAAGCTGCTCCGCCAAGCGCTCGGCGCTTTTCTTGTTTTCGGCAAGCAGCAGCTCCACGGCAATCGTGGCATCACTCACGCGCCCGGCGGCATTCATACGCGGTGCGATCGTAAACCCGATAAAGCTCGAATTGACCTTTCTCTTTTTCACGTATCTGCTTCCGTCTGCCTGCTTGGATCCCGACGCCGCCTCGATCAAGGCACGCAAGCCCAGTCGCTCGGTGCGCTCCAGAAGCTTGAGTCCCAACGTTATGATCAATCGGTTTTCATCGATCACCGGCATCACGTCAGCAATCGTTCCGATCGCAACCAGATCCGCATATTCCAGGCAAACCCGCTCAACGCCCTCAATTTCAGGACGACCGTCCTTTCGGCACTGTGCCATCTCAAAGGCGCAGATCAGCTTGAAGACAACTCCAACGCCCGCCAGCTCCTTGAAGGGATAGGCATCGTCTGCACGGTGTGGGTTGACGACCGCGCACGCATCGGGCAATTCCGCACGGCATTCATGGTGGTCGGTGACCACGGTGTCGATGCCCAGGGACTTGGCATAAGCCGTTTCCTCAATGGCGGTAATACCCGTATCGACCGTGATCATCAGGCTGACACCCATTTCCTTGAGATGATCGATCGCGGGCTTGGAAAGACCGTAGCCCTCGCGCATACGGCTCGGAATGTAGTACTCCACGTCTCCGCCGTACGCGGTCAAATAGAGATACAAAAGGCTGACCGAGGTCACGCCGTCGACGTCGTAGTCTCCGTAAATCGCGATCCGCTCTCCTCTTTCAAGCGCCAGAGAGATCCTCTCCACCGCGGGGAGAATATCCTGCATCAGATAGGGATCGTGCAGATACGCGGTCTCCTGATTGAAAAATACGCGCACATCTTCCGCAGTTTGATATCCGCGCATATAAAGCAATCGCGCCATGATGGGCGAGAGCGAGGCGCTTCTTGACAAATCCGTAATTGCCTGATCAATCTCCGCATTTCCCGGACGGTATTTCAATGACCATTTTTTCTGTTTTTTCTTCTGTTCCGTCATTCTTCCTCCTAAACACTGCCCGGATTCTTGCAGTCTGTTTTCTAATTCTTCAACCGTTTTCGGTCTCCAACGGCATATATCGCGCCATCAGCGCAAACGCAACCCGAACGCCGTCCACCGCCGCGCTGGTAATGCCTCCGGCATAGCCGGCGCCTTCTCCGCAGGGATAAATCAAACGATGACCGAGCGCGGTGAATGCTTCGGCATCGCGAAGAATACGCAAGGGTGCCGACGTTCTTGTTTCCGCCGCGGTCAAAATCGCATCCGGTGCATCGTAGCCCTTGATTTTTTTACCAAACGAATCAAAGCCGTATCTCAGACCTTCCTTGACAAAGCTCGGGAAAACGCGCTCGAAATCTGCGAGTCTGACCCTTCCGTCTCGATAGGACGGCTGAATGCGTGTGGGCTCTGTTCCTCTCTTGCCCTGCAAAAAATCTCCGAGCGTCATCACGGGAGCCACGTAATCTCCGCCTCCCGCGGCATATGCCGCGCGCTCGATCTGTCTCTGAAAAGCGATCGCGCCGAGCACGGCACTTCCGTTGACGGGCGCAATATCCCGACATCCGACGGAAACCGCAACCGCAGCATTGGCGTTTGCGCCGCCTCTGGCATGATCGCTCATGCCGTTGACGACCAAGCCGCCCTCCTCGCTTGCCGCCGCGACGACCTCGCCTCCGGGGCACATACAAAAGGTGTAGACCCCTCGTCCCGTGGTGGTATCGGACAGCGTATATTCCGCAGGACCGAGATTGGGATGCCCGGCAAAATCACCGTACAGCGCCTCGTCTATATCGCGTTGCAGATGCTCCACGCGCACGCCAACCGAGATCGGCTTCGGCTCCATGGCAAGATTCTTTTCCAAAAGTCGCGCATAAGTATCGCGCGAGCTGTGCCCCAACGCCAGGATCATCGCACCGCAGCCAATTTCGCCACAGCTTGTTTTCACTCTCAAGCTACCGTCGGAAAGCTCCTCAAAATCATCCATCCGACAATGATACCTCACCTCTCCGCCAAGCTCTGCGATCTCCTCGAGCATCGCAGAGACCACACCGCGCAAAAGATCGGTTCCCACGTGCGGCTTGGCCTTCACCAGGATCTCCTCCGGCGCGCCAAACTCACACAGCGTTTGCAAAACGAAGCCGCACCGCGCGTCATGGATGCGTGTCACAAGCTTGCCGTCCGAAAAGGTTCCGGCACCGCCTGCTCCGAATTGGATATTACTTTCGGGATTCAAAGCTCCCGTTTGTTTGAAATGCGCAACGTCGCGAACACGCTCTTCGACCGAAGCGCCTCGGTCGATCAGGATCGGCGCGTAGCCGTTGCGCGCCAAAAGTAAGGCTGCAAACAAACCGGCAGGTCCCATTCCAACCACCAACGGACGCCCCGTCAGCCGCTCCTTTCCGAAAACAGGATTCAGCCTTTCCTCTGTAAGAAGCTTTGCATCGGTAGCGCGCAAGCGCGCCTCGGTGCAGGCCTTGCGAGGAATCTCCCCCTCTGCCAAAACCGTGCAGATCAAGCGAACGCGATCCCTTCGGCGGGCATCCACAGACTTTTTATAAAGCCGAAAATGAAGCGTGGAGGTCGAAAATCCCGCCCGCTTCATTTTGTCCTTTGCTTTTTTTAAAATTTCCGTCTCATCAGCATCGGGGGAAATCGAGATCCCCCCGATGAGCAATTTGTTTTTTTCCGTTTCCATCATTCCGCCTGTTCCGTGGCAGGCGCACCTTGCTCGCCCTCTTGCGATTGGGTGTTGTTCAGATTCACAACCGCGAGCCAAATGATCAAAGCCAGAAGAAGACACAACAGCTTCGGCAAAATATTCAGTTTGCGAAAGCGCGATCCGACGCTTTCCGTAGGACTCGCCATTCTGGCAAGCGCATTCTTTTTCATGATGTGATGCGACTCCTTTCCTTTTTCGAGGCTTCAAAGTGTCCGATCAGATCTCTTGATCGTTCGATTCCGTGGACGACCTTGCCTTTTTCTCCGAGCGTGGAGGGGTAACGGCGCTTCCGTCGGGATCCGTGTCGACCTCCGATTCCCCCTTGTCACTCACAAGCCTTTGAAATTCCTTCTCCAGCTTCTCGTTTTTTCTGCTCGGTTCCTTGGGCGTTTCCACGTGCGCAATGCTCTCCATCATCTCCAGGTATTCCTTGCGCATATTTCCCTTCTTTTGACGCAAATATGCCTTTCCGGCCATATAGGTCATCAGGATGTCCTTCAGAACCTTTTCATCCACGTTTCTCAAAAGCCGTCCGTCTTGCGCAACGGATACGATTCCGGATTGCTCCGAAACGACGATGACCAACGCATCGCTCACCTCCGTAACGCCAACCGCAGCACGGTGACGCGTTCCCAAAATCGAAAGCTCGGCAGTCTTTTGAGTCGATGAGGGCAGCACGCAGCTTGCGGCGAAGATCCTCATATTCCGAATGATCAGCGCACCGTCATGCAGAGGTGCCGGTGCGAAGAAAATGTTCTGCAAAAGCTTGGAGGTCACGCTTGCGTCAACGGGAGTTCCCGTCTGGATATAGTCTCCGAGCTTGGTCATCCCCTCAAACACGATCAATGCGCCGGTTTTGGACTTGGACATCTCCATCACCGCGTCGACTGTTTCATCCGCCACCGAATTTGCCAAGCCCATCTTCTTGCGAGAGATCGTATTGGATCCGGGATTGAGGAAGGTCAGATTTCCAAGGCGCTCGAGTGCGTCTCGGATCTCGGGCTGAAAAATGACAATGACGCAGAAAAACGCAGATGCCGCAAACAGGCGCACCAGATAGGTCAGCGAGGAAAGCTTGAAGAAGGAGACCAGAAGACTGATCGCAACCACAAGACCCAAACCCGCCATGACACGACCGGCGCGACGTGTTCTGAAGAAGCGGTACAGCTGATACAGTACGACCGCCAGAATCAGAATGTCAAAAACGTCCTTGACACCGATATTCAAAAAAGGCTTTGCAATATAACGAACCGCAAACGCTTGGCAGCGTTCCCATATTTTTGCAAAAAAATCCATCACAGGCGCCTCCGTTTTGTTGTTCGGCAAAAGCATAAAATACCGAATTTATATATATTATATCATATTATATATTAAATTCCAATAGGTTTTCATAATTTTTTCAAACTTTTTTGCATTTTCAAAAAAGAAAAAGGGATTTTCGCAAATCCCCTTTTCCAAATGTATGATTTTTTATTGTTCCGTAAAGCTGCCGCGCGCCTTGAGCATATTATGCTTGATGCTCCAAAGCTTCTCGGAGAGGTCCACGTAATAGTTGTGCGGGTTGCTGAAGCGACGAACCTCGTCCCACATTCCCTCGATCTCGTCGGCACAGTGCTTGCGGATTTCGGAAAGTGTGGGAAGCTCGTAGATCTGCTTTCCGTTTTTGAAAACAGGAACCAAAAGCTCGGTTGCCGTAAAGTTTTCAAGTGTCTTCCGCTTCCACGTGTGCTGAGGATCAAAGATCTCGAGCGGCTTGCTGTCATCCACCGTCTCATCCCAAACGCAGATCAGATCCGCCTCTGCCTTGCCGGTATCGCGTCCGCGCAGGCGGTAAACCTTTTTGAAGTGCGGAGTGGTGATCTTTCCCACGTTTTCGCTGATCTTGATCTTGGGAAGGATCGTTCCGTCCTCACGCTCGACTGCCGAAAGCTTATAAACGCCACCAAACACGGGATCACTCTTCGCCGTGATGAGTCGCTCACCGACGCCAAAGGCATCAACCTCTGCGCCCTGTCGGATCAGCTCGCGGATTAGATACTCATCCAAGGAGTTGGAAATGACGATCTTGCACTCGGTCCAGCCCGCATCGTCAAGCATTTTGCGCACCTTTTTGGTCAAATAGGTGATGTCGCCCGAGTCGATGCGAATGCCGCACTTGCGGATGCCCTTGGGTGCCAGCACCTCGTTGAACGCCTTGATCGCGTTGGGGATTCCCGATTCGATGACATTGTAGGTATCGACCAGAAGAGTGGCGTTGTTGGGATAGATCTCGCAATAGGTCTTGAATGCCTCGTATTCGGTATCAAACATCTGCACCCAGGAGTGTGCCATCGTTCCGGTCGCGGGAACGCCGAACGCGAGATCCGAGATCGTGCACGCCGTTGCGTTGCAGCCGCCGATATAAGCCGCGCGTGCGCCGAGCATCGCAGCATCGGCACCGTGAGCGCGTCTGGATCCGAATTCACTGATCATACGTCCCTTTGCCGCGCGCGTCAGACGAGCCGCCTTCGTGGCGATCAAGGACTGATGATTGATCATCAGGAGCACGTAGGTCTCAATAAACTGCGCCTCGATCGCGCGACCGCGCACGATCATCAAAGGCTCTCCCGGGAAGACGACGGTTCCCTCGGGCACCGCCCAAATGTCACCCTCAAATTTGAAGGTTCTCAAAAACTCCAGAAATTCCTCCGAGAAGCAGTTCTTGGAGCGCAGATATGCAATATCCTCCTCGTCAAAATGAAGCTGATTGATATATTCCACGATCTGTTCAAGTCCCGCAACCACGGCAAATCCGCTGTTGTCGGGATTGTTGCGATAGAACACGTCAAAATAGACGATCCGATCCTTCATGCCGCAGGAAAAATATCCGTTGCTCATGGTCAGTTCGTAAAAATCGCAAAGCATCGTCAAATTTCTTGATAAGTCTTTCATATCCTGTCCTTTCATCGGAGCCTCTCCGAGCATATGATTTTCTTGCAGATAGTATAACACACTATTCCTCAAAATGCAAGAAAAAACGCAAAAAATCACGTAAGAAAAGAAAAAAGGTGAGAAAATCCCCACCTTTATCATCATTTTGTTTGAATCAAAAATGAAACCGCTTGTTTTTTTGTCGCCGACAGGCGCAGGAGGAAAGCTCGTTTTGCGAAAGCTTTACCAAAATGGTATCCTCTCCGATACATTCGATCTTGCACCACGGAATGACGATGTCGTCTTCCTTTCCAAAGCCAAAAAGACCGCACGCGCCACCAATGATCAGCGCCGTGATCCTCGCGTCCTCACAGTCAAATTCAAAGTCGCTGGCATATCCGAGTCTGGAGCCGTCGCAAAGGTTCACAATTTCCAATTGCCGCAGCTCCGCGGTACTGCAACACTTCATAGCAGTAAGCTCCTTTCCGGTAAACGTTCCGACGTTTACAGTATATGCACCCGGGGCTTGTTCCTTGGCTGTCCGATCAAAAAACTTCAAAAAAAGAAATTGGAAAATACCGCAAAAACGCGGTATTTTCCAATAAAAGTTCCAAAAATCACATGCATTTGATGGTGATCTCTTCCCCATCGGCATCGATCTTGACAAAGGAATAGAACCTGCGGTAATCGGCAATGATCTTGCTCGCCAGACGGTCCTCGACCTCTTTCTGGATATATCTGCGCATATTACGCGCACCGTATTTGCGCGAGAAGGAATTTTTTGCGATGAGCGCAACGGCCTTTTCGGTATAGACAAGCTTGATGCTCTTTTCTCCGAGTGCTTCCTTGAGCTCCTCCAGCATGATCACCGCGATCTTTGCAAAATCAGCCTCGTCGAGCTGACGGAAGGTGATGATTTCGTCCACACGGTTCAAAAATTCGGGACGCAGGAAGGATTCCAGCGCCTTCTGTGTTTTGGCATCGGCACCCGCTTGCTCTCCCACGGTAAAGCCCGCCGTGGCCGCGGAATGGTCCGATCCCGCGTTGGTGGTCATGACGATCACCGTATTTTCAAAATTGACGGTCTTTCCGTGGGCGTCGGTCAGTCGGCCGTCGTCCAGGATCTGGAGAAGGATATCCAAGACGTCGGGGTGGGCTTTCTCGATCTCGTCGAAGAGCACCACCGAGTAGGGCTTGCGGCGGATCTTCTCGGTGAGCTGGCCCGCGTCGTCGTAGCCCACGTATCCGGGAGGAGAGCCGATGAGACGGGACACCGAGGCCTTTTCCATGAACTCGGACATATCCAGGCGGATGAGGGACTCGGGGGAGTGGAAAAGGTCGTCGGCCAGGCGTTTGACCAGCTCGGTCTTGCCCACGCCGGTGGAGCCCACGAAGATGAAGGACACGGGCTTGCGCTTGGAGGAG
>JAZSJS010000145.1:0-8129 GCA_045534435.1 Eubacteriales bacterium | reverse complement strand
AGATTGACCGAGATGTCATTCCAGCGTGTCATCCTGAGAGAAGGGAACACCACGGTGTGGTGTTTCCGGAGTCGAACCCGACCACAGGGAGGGCAACGCCATTGGCGTTGGGATCTATAAAACCCCTTCGTAGATCCCGCTTCGGCTTACAGCCTCGCGCTTTCGTGCAAGCACGAAAGTTCGACTTCGCTCGGCACCCTGCCTCCCTTCGCTCAGGATGACACGAAGGGGGCTCGCAGACACCCTGAAATCAGGTCGACGAATGGATTGAAATCTTATTCCAACGCACAAATCAACGAAACAACGTAGGGGGCGACGGTCTACTGCTGTTTGGTCACGCTCGGGTTCTGACAATCCACCGGATTGTCATTCATTCCCCTCGCGCCGCTACGCTACCCCTACGCCCCGAAAAGAATGGAGTTTGTTTTGCTTCTTGGCACCGTAAGCTTCTTTATAAAAATAGGTTAGTTATTGCTAACTAATATTATATTTCTTTTTTATCGTTTTTTCAACCCTTATTTTATCTTAATATTTTAATTTATTGTAAATTTTTAGATATACGCGCGCGCGGGTGTTGAAAATACTATACTAATATGTTATAATATTTATATATATTTTATGCAATTCTGAAATTTTAATATTACAAAGAAAGGATTCCTGTATGTCGGAACAAAAATATATGGATGAGATCCGTGAAATTTGGGAAATGGTGAAAGATTCCTTCCGTGACAAGCTGTCCGAATCGACCATCAATTTGTGGTTTGGAGAGCTTGAGATCGTATCCTTTGAGGATGATTTGATCACAATGGGAATTCCTTCGTCTCTCAAATTCAAATTCGTCAAAGAGAAATTCATCGATGATATCAGATCCTCCTTTTGCACGATCCTCGGCTTTGAGGTTCAGGTGAATCTGATCTTCACCGGCTCCGCCACGTCGGCAGAGGAGATGAAGACCGTTCAACCTCCCAAGCCCGCAGAGGCAGAAAGAAAATCGGCGCTTCGGGACAAGAATCTCGCGGACTACAATTTTGAATACACCTTTGACAACTTCATTGTGGGAAGCACGAACAAGTTCGCGCACGCAGCCTGCATCTCGGTTGCAAACAATCCCGCAACGAATTATAATCCCCTGTTCATCTACGGAAACAGCGGACTCGGAAAGACCCACCTGATGTACGCGATCATCAATCACATCAAGCAGAAAAATCCGAGAGCAAACATCATCTACACCAAGGGTGAGGATTTCACCAATCAGATGATCGCCTGCCTTGCGAGCAAAACCATGGATGATTTCCGTGAGAAATATCGGAATTGCGACGTGCTTCTGATCGACGATATTCAGTTCATCGCGGGAAAGGTATCGACACAGGAGGAATTTTTCCACACCTTCAACGCGCTGTTTGAGGAAAAGAAGCAGATCATTCTCACCTCCGACCGTCCCCCCAGAGACATCAAGACGCTGGAGGACCGTCTCAAATCGAGATTTGAATGGGGATTGATCGCCGATATCACGCCTCCCGATCTCGAGCTTCGCATCGCGATCATCAAAAAGAAGGCTGAGCAAGTCAACGTCACCATTCCCGACGAGGTGCTGACCTTCCTGGGTGAAAATCTCCGCTCCAACATCCGTCAGATCGAGGGAGCCATCAAAAAGCTGGGCGCTTTGAGCTTCCTTTCGGGAAAAACGATCACCATGGATGTGGCACACGACTGTCTTTCCGAGCTTCTGGACGGTGCCGAGCCGGTGAGCGTGACGGTGGATAAGATCTTCACGGCGGTCTACAACAAATACAAGATCTCCAAGGAAGATATCGTCAGCCCCAAGAGAAACAAGGACATTTCCGTGGCACGTCAGATCTCGATCTACATGATCCGCGAGCTGACCGAGATGTCTTATCCGAACATGGCGAAGATCTATAACAGAGATCATACATCGCTTCTTTACGCCTACAATACCATGTCACAAAAGGTGACGATGGATCCGCTTTTCTCGACCGAAATGAGCGACTTGAAAAAGGAAATCACAGGCGGCTGAGAAGTTTTCCACACTTTTTTTCACACCTGTGGAAAACCCTGAAAAAGCCATCCGAAAATCAAAAAAATCCCGTCTCGGATCCGCGTCAAAAGCATTGAAAATCAAGGATTTGAAATTGTGAAAATCCCTTGATCGTCAGGCTGTGAAAAATTCGGAAAAGAAATCCGAAAAATCCTTTTTTCGGAAGTTTTTCACAGTGATTTTTTCCTGTGAAAATTTCAGATTTGAAATGCGTTTCACCTTTTTTCCGATTTTTGAGCAAAATGGGAAATCCCTCTCGATTTTCCCCACCTCTTTTCTTGAATTTTCTTTTGCTTTTTCACAGGAAAATACAAAGGGAAAATGAGAAAAAAGCCTTGAAACAAAAGGATTTTTCCTGTTTTTCACAGTTTTCACATACTCTACTATTATTACGAATAATATATATATTATTCTATCCTTCTTTCTTCCGCTTTGCGGAGAAACAGCGACGGTGTCGCACAACAAATTTTTGAGAGAACAAAGGGGCAACCCTTTTTGGAAAGGAAGCTATTTTTATGAAGGTTATTTTTGACAGACAAAAGATGATTGAGGCAGTCACCCCTCTAATGTTCAACAAGCAGAAGATGACCGATTCGGTCTCGTCCTCGTCGGCTGCCGGCAGCAAGATCTCCGTGATCGACGGAATCCTGATCGACGCGAAGGAGGACGGAAGCTGCATCATGACCTCCATTGACGTGGAAAAGGGTGTTCGCATCACTGTGGAGGCACAGGTCGAGGAGGCGGGATTTTATATCATCAACGCACAGAAGTTCATTCAGACGATGCGTGTGATGGAGGGTGAATTCATCACGCTGACGGTGGATGAAAATCTGCAGGCATGCATCTCGAGCGGAAAATCCAACCACAGAATGAACGCGCTCAAGGGAGAGGACTATCCCGCAACCCCCAGACTTGTCACCGAGGACGGATTTGTGATCGGTCAGGCGGTTCTGAAAAAGATGCTTTCCAAGGTGATGTACGCGATGGCGTACAAGGACACCAGACCCGTGCTCAACGGATGCTATTTCCGGATCACCGAGAACCGTTTGCTGGCGGTATCCTGCGATAGCTTCAAGCTGGCAAAATGCGCGGCTGACGTTGAGATCGAAAACAAGAATGAGGACAATTCGGCGCTCAATTTCTCCTTCATCATTCCCTCCAAGACGGTCAACGAGCTCTTCCGTTTTCTGAGTGACGATAAGGAAGAGACGGTCCGCGTTTATATGACGAGAAAAAATATCGTGTTCCGCATCGGCGAGATCACCTTCTTCTCGCGTCTGATCGACGGACAGTATATTGATTATGACCGCATCATTCTGGGCAACCATCGCATCTTCGTGACGGTTGACAGAGAAAACATGATCGCGGCTCTGGAAAGAGCTTCTCTTGTCACCGAGGAAAAGGTGGCGGGAAGCATCCGTTCTCACGTCAAGCTGACCTTTGAGGGTGAGCTTTTGAGAATTTCGGCGATCTCCACCCTCGGAAGCACCTATGATGAATTGGACGTCGGCCACGAGGGAGACGATCTTGTGATCTCCTTCAACAACCGCTTCCTCATCGACAGCCTGAGCGCGTCGGATGCCGAGAGAGTGAGGATCTCGATGACCTCCTCGCTCACCAGCATCAACATCGAGCCCGAGCAGGCCGAGGAGGGCGTTTCGGAGCTCTTCATGCTCCTTCCCGTCAGAATGAAGGAGTGAGAATCAAATTCTCAAGCTTGAAAAAATTCTGAAGCATGGAATGTAAAAAAATCAGCATACGGGATTTTCGGAATATCGAGAGGGCAGAGATCGAATTTGACGGAGGCGTGAATATTCTCGTTGGGAATAACGCGCAGGGAAAGACCAATCTGTTGGAGGCGATCAGCTTCACGGCTCTCGGAAAGAGCTTTCGCACGTCGCATGAGGAAGAAATGATCCGATTCGGTGCCGAGAGCTGTGAGATCTCCTTGGATTTCAAGGATTCCGTGAGAGAACAGAACATCACGGTTCGGATGATGCCGGGAAGACGGCGCTATATCGAGCAGAACAAGGTGAAGGTCAAAAGGCTTTCCGACATCGTCGGCGCCTTTCGCACGGTTTTGTTTTGCCCCGAGCATCTTTCCCTGATCAAGGACGGACCGGCAGAAAGAAGAAATTATCTTGACGTCGCGATCTCTCAGCTTTATCCCGTTTATCTCAAAAGCCTGCAAAAATACAATCAGATCCTCAAGCAGAGAAATCAGCTTCTCAAGCACGCCGCAGAGGATCGGAGAAGCTTTGACGAGACGATGGAATTCTGGTCGCGTCAGATGGCACAGGAGGCGGCTTTGATCGCGCGATACCGCGTGCGCTATCTGAAGCGGGCGGCGGAGAAGATCAAGCTCTGCTTTTTGGAGATGACCGACGAAAGAGAGATTCCCGAGGCGATCTATGCCGGCTCTTCCCACGGTGAACCGGATTCTTATGAGGATCTGGCAGAAACCGAACGTACTTATTTTCAGCTGCTGATGAATCATCACGATCGGGAGATCGGCGCGGGATCGTCGCTTTGGGGAATCCACAAGGATGATATCGATATTCAGATCAACGGCAAAAGCGCGCGTGCCTTTGCGTCGCAAGGGCAGCAGAGATCGTTGGCATTGGCGATGAAGCTTGCCGAGGGAGAGGTTTGCGCCGATATTTGCGGCGAGAAGCCGGTGTTCCTGTTTGACGACGTATTTTCCGAGCTGGATGCGTCTCGCAGAGCCTATCTGTCGGGAAAGATGGAGAACCGTCAGGTCATCATCACGACCTGTGAGCCGTTTGGACTGACAAACGGAAGGATCATCCGCGTGGAAAACGGAAGCTATCGGATTTGATTTGGAGAAAAAAATGAAAGCTTATATTTCTTTGGACAATTCTCAAATGCCCTATCCCCGCGTTTGTGCGCACAGAGGATTTTGCAAGATCGCGCCCGAGAATAGCCTGCCTGCCTACGGAGCGGCGGTTGCCATGGGTGCGGACGAGATCGAATTCGACCTTCGGTGGACGAAGGACGGAGAAATCGTCTCAACGCACGATTCCTCTCTTGACCGCGTTTCCAATGGCACGGGAAGGGTGAGTGACTATACCTACGAGGAACTTTCAAGGCTGGATTTCGGATCGCATTTCAGTGAGAAATTCAAGGGCTTGAAAATTCTGAAATTCGAGGAGATCCTCGAAAAATTTGCCTGTCACTGCGTGATGAATATTCACGTCAAGTCTCCCAATCAGACCGATCCGATGGATGAGGAATATCTGAAAAGGATCATTGCCCTGATTGACAAATACGACTGTCGTAAGCACGTCTATTTCATGAGTGCGAACGACTGTGTGCTGGCACAATTCAAGCGGCTCGCGCCCGATATTGCGCTTTGCTGCGGCGCGGGACTGAAGAAGTGGGAGATCGTTGACAGAGCGATCGCGCTGGGTTGCGAGAAGGTGCAGCTTTACAAGCCCTATTTCAATCGGGAAATGATCGAAAAGGCGCACGCGCACGGCATCCGATGCAACGTCTTCTGGTCGGATAAAGAGGAAGAAACAACAGAATTTTTGAATATGGGAATCGATACGGTTTTGACCAATGATTATCATCGGATCTCTCAAGCCGTAAAAGAGATAAAAGAGAAAAAACAATGATCTATCTTCATGTAGGAAACAATCAAAACATTCGGATCAAGGATATCATCGGGATCTTTGATGCCGACACGGCGACCGTTTCGGCGGTGACGAAAAAATATCTTTCGGAAGCCGATCTGGCGAAATGCGTCAGCTTTGCATCGGAGGAGATCCCGAAGTCCTTCGTGCTTTACCGGGACAGAACACAAAAAAAATACAGGATCTGCTTTTCCCAGCTTTCCTCCGCGTCTCTTTGCGGACGGAGCGGGTATTATCAGATCTGACGGATGAATTTCAAAAAAGAAAAGACTGAAACAGAAACCCCACAGAGGAAAAATACTGACTTTTCCAAAGAAAGGAAAACAACATGGCAGAACAACAACACGTTTACGACGAAAGTCAAATTCAAGTGCTGGAGGGCCTCGAGGCCGTGAGAAAAAGACCCGGTATGTATATCGGGTCCACGTCCGCGCGCGGTCTGCACCATCTTGTGTATGAGATCGTTGACAACTCGATCGACGAGGCATTGGCGGGACGTTGTAAGAGAATCGTGGTAACGCTCCATCCCGACCACAGCGTGTCGGTGCAGGACGACGGACGCGGAATCCCGAGCGGAATCCACCCCAAGATGGGAATCCCCACGCTGGAGGTGGTTTATACCGTTTTGCACGCCGGCGGAAAATTCGGCGGTGACGGCTATAAATATTCGGGCGGTCTGCACGGTGTCGGTGCGTCGGTTGTAAATGCGCTTTCCGAGTGGGTGGAGATCGACAACTGCCATGAGGGAAAGAGATATACCGAACGGTTTGAGAGAGGTCACGTGGCGCGTCCCTTCCGAGAGGAGGGAGCGACCGACAAGCACGGACTCTACGTTCGTTTCAAGCCCGACTCCGAGATGTTTGAGGAGACGGTGTTTGACTATGAGGTGCTTCTCAAGCGTCTGCGTGAGCAGGCATTCCTCAACGGCGGCGTCAACATCTGTCTGCGTGACGAGAGAGAGCCGCAGGAGGACGGAAGCTGGAGAGAGGACGACCTCTGCTATGACGGCGGTATCAAATCCTTTGTGGAATATATCAACGAGCAGAAGCACGCCGAGCTGGTGCATCCCGAGGTTATTTATATGCGCGCCGAGCGCGAGGATTGGGTTGCCGAGGTGGCACTGCAGTACAACGACAGCTACAACGAGCTGCTCCTGACCTTTGCGAACAACATCAATACGGTCGAGGGCGGTACGCACGAGATCGGATTCAAGACCGCGCTGACGAAGGTCTTTAATGACTACGGCAGAAAATACAACATCATGAAGGACAGCGACAAGAACCTTTCGGGCGAGGACGTCAGAGAGGGACTTTCCGCCGTCGTGTCGGTCAAGCTGACCGAAGCACAGTTTGAGGGACAGACCAAGGGCAAGCTCGGAAACAGCGAGATGAGAACCTACGTCTATTCTCTTGTGACCGAGAAGCTTGCCGAATATCTCGAGGAGAATCCCGCGGTCGGAAAAGCCATTCTGGAGAAATCTCTTGCTGCTTACCGCGCCAGAGAGGCCGCGAGAAAGGCGAGAGAGGCAACCCGTCGCAAGGGACTTCTGGAGGGCTCGACGCTGCCCGGAAAGCTGCGTGACTGTCAGGAAAAGAATGCAGAGCTGACCGAGCTCTATCTGGTGGAGGGAGACTCCGCAGGAGGCTCCGCAACACAGGGAAGAAACTCGCGCTTCCAGGCGATCCTGCCTCTGCGCGGAAAAGTGCTCAACGTCGAAAAGACGCGTTTGGACAAGGTTTATTCCAACCTCTCGCTCATTCCGATCATTCAGGCACTCGGATGCGGAATCGGTGAGGAATTTGACCCCGCCAAGCTCCGCTACGGCAAGATCATCATCATGGCGGACGCCGACGTCGACGGCTCGCACATCCGGATCCTGCTTCTGACCTTCCTCTTCAGACACATGCCGAAGCTTATCGAGGACGGCCACGTTTATCTCGCACAGCCGCCGCTCTACCACATCTTCAAGCACGGCAAGAATAACGGATTTGATAAATATGCCTACTCCGAGGAGGAGCGCGACCAGATCATGGAAGAGATCGGCAACGTCGCGGGCGTTGAAGTCAGCAGATACAAGGGTCTTGGTGAGATGGATGCCGAGCAGCTTTGGGCGACCACAATGGACCCCGAGCGCCGAGTTCTTCTCCGCGTGACGATGGAGGATGCTATGATCTGCGACCAGACCTTCTCGCTTCTGATGGGCGACAAGGTTGAGCCGAGACGTGAATTTATCGAGCAGAACGCAAAATACGCGACAAACCTCGATATTTAAGTATGAAAAGACAAAGAGATCTAAAAATAAAGGATTTTTCGGATATTCCCGAGCTCCCGGACGATTGCATTGACGAAGGAATGCCCAAAAAGCAGAAATTCGCGGTGCTTTCGCTCAATCCCGGCATCGACCGTGCGCTTTATCT
>JAZSJS010000119.1:0-7764 GCA_045534435.1 Eubacteriales bacterium | reverse complement strand
GATTTGTTGATAAAATCCTTGAGAATTTTGTTAAGCGCCGTTCCCATGTGGATATTTCCGTTGGAGAAGGGAGGTCCGTCATGCAGAATGAACTGCGGCTTGCCCTTGCCGTTCTCCTGCATTTTTCCGTAAAGATCGATGTCTTCCCAATACTTCAACGTGTCCGGCTCTCTCTGCGGCAGATTTGCGCGCATCGGGAATTCGGTTGCCGGCAGGTTCAGTGTGCTGGTGTAATCCTTTGCCATTTTTTCATTCTCCTGTCAAAAAATATGGATCAACGTACGTTGTCGGCTTATGCCGGAAACAAAAAAGCCTCATAGCAACAGCCTTGCTATGAGACGGAAGATCCGCGGTACCACTCATATTCGTCGCTCGCGGCGACGCACCTTTGCGGAGGCAGAAACCTCCTGTGCTTTAACGCAGCCATACGGATGCACTTACTGACCCACGGCGTTGGGCGCATCAACTCGGAAGTGATGTCACAAAAAAAGTACCGGCTACGCGCTTCCACCAAATGCGCGCTCTCTGTGAGTTTTCCTTTTTCGGAGCTCTTCGTCATCGTTTTTGTACATTATATTATATCACTCTTCTCTCGGTTTGTCAATGCTTTTGTAAAAAAACTTGTCTGTTTCTCTTTTTTTTGCTCTTTTTCTGAAACAAGACTAATTCTTATTATAAAAACAGATGACATTTTACGACAAAAAAGCATATAATGGGAATAGCCGCTACGATCTGTGACGGCGGAAGCAAAATGAAGAAAAGGAGTTATTTCATGTATTCTGATTATAACAAACGCGCTCCGACGCATCGCGCAAACGATGAGTTTTTGCGGCGGATGATCGGAGGCGAGCTGAATGGCCCGGAGCTGCTCCGTCTGCATTCCGAGATGCTTGAGCTGCCCGAGGAACGGGGCGGCCGTCGGGTGGATTGCAGAGGGAACGTTCTGGAGCCCGAGCGATCCTGCCCGGAAAAACGGGCGAGGGACGGCGGGGATGCTTGTGATCGGGAGAGCTGCCCGACGGAGATTTCCGCCCCCGCGCTTGCCATGGTCTATGCCCCCCGCCAATGCTGGCGAAAGACGTTTGATCCGCAGACGGGGCTTGCGCACGGCAGCATTTTTGCCGAATTGGTCCTCCCCTTTGAGGGGTGTCCCAAATACGGAAGAACGGAGGGGAAGCCTTGCAAATGAGGTGGAATCACACGATGAACAGACAGAGAAACGATGATCAAATGAACCAAAGGCAGGCTCAGCAACCCGGAAACGGTTGGTCCTGCCGCGAGAAGCTTCAGCAGATCCGCGCCCTGGATTTTGCCATTCAGGAAACGGTGCTTTATCTGGACGCCTATCCCGAAAATCGACAGGCGTTGGAATATTATCATCAGCTGTTGGAGCAAAGAAAGGAAGTCATGGCGCTCTATCAGAAGAGCTGTGGCCCCTTGAGTATGTACGGAAATACCAGCCGTGAATCGTGGGATTGGGTATCCGGACCGTGGCCGTGGGAGCCCGACGCAAACTGAAGGCGTGAGAGGAGAAGAGAGACATGTGGACTTATGAGAAAAAATTGCAGTATCCGGTGAAGATCAAGAATCCGAATCCCAAGCTGGCGCAGATCATCATCAGCCAGTTGGGAGGTCCGGACGGTGAGATCGGCGCGTCGATGCGCTATCTCCATCAGCGCTATTCCATGCCCTACGGACAGGTCACGGGAATCCTGACTGACGTGGGAACCGAGGAGCTGGCGCATATGGAGATGGTGGCCGCCATCATCCACCAGCTGACGAGAAATCTGAGCGAGGAGGAGATCGCGAACAGCCCCTTTGCCACCTATTTCGTGGATCACACCACGGGCGTCTATCCCGTGGCGGCGAGCGGCGTTCCGTTTGATATGAAATATATCGCGGTCAAGGGCGACGTCATCACCGACCTCAACGAGAACCTGGCGGCGGAGCAGAAGGCGCGCACGACCTACGACAACATTCTGCGCCTGGTCGACGATCCCGACGTTTGCGATCCGATCAAATATCTGCGCGCGCGTGAAGTCGTGCATTATCAGCGTTTCGGCGATGCCCTTCGCATCACGCAGGAGAAGCTGGACAGCAAGAATTTTTACGCCATCAATCCCAGCTTTGA
Source organism: Eubacteriales bacterium (assembly GCA_045534435.1). Taxonomy (GTDB): domain Bacteria; phylum Bacillota; class Clostridia; order Oscillospirales; family CAG-272; genus UMGS1865. The sequence continues at coordinate 5,633 of JAZSJS010000119.1, read as the reverse complement.
CAAAGGAATGAAACGATAATTTTTCGGGACGGCTTGAAATTTCAAGCCGTCCTATTTACTTTTTTGTGGAAATGTGGTATAATTTAGAAAAACTTACGAAAGGAAAAGGTCATGAAATTCTATGTTTATTCTCGCCAGAAGGCAAAAAGAGCTTCGTATAAAATAAAAGAACCAACACTTATAATTTCAATTACCGATCCTTTACTTAATATTAATACGTTTGCACCTAATAGCAATATTGTAAGTATTTGTAGAGTACAATTTGACGATGTGAATCAAGAAAATGCTCGTCCAGGTGAAGTGCTTATGACACCACAGGATGCCGCTAAAATTAAAGAATATGTTATGGCATACAAGGACAAGGTAGAGAGTATCATCGTACATTGCGAGGTTGGCGTTTCACGATCTGCCGGCATTATGGCGGCCATACAAAAGTATATGATCGGTGACGACTCTGCTATATTTAATAATGGCACATTTTCACCTAATATGCATTGTTATAACTTAATGCTTTCTGCATTTGAAATATAAATATCAAAATACTTCACCCTGACTGTTTCTTCGATGCCCTTCGCATCACGCAGGAGCATCTGGACAGCAAGAATTTTTACGCCATCAATCCCAGCTTTGACAAAGGAATGAAACGATAATCTTTCTGGACGGCTTGTTTTTTCAAGCCGTCCTATTTACTTTTTGGTTTTGGTGTGGTATAATAAAATTTACCAACAAACTTAAATTAGATGAGGTAGAAATATGGATTATCGTGACAAGTTGAATGAACACCTTCAAATTATTATTGGGAAACAATTAGATTCTCTACATCTTGCATGTGAAATGATGATGTTTAGCTTTGAAGGCTATGCACTCCACGCACAATGTCTTACTCGAATCATCTATGAGAATAACATTCTTGTAACAACTTTTGATTATCAAAATTGGGATGGAAAAATTGAAGAAAACAATGACGAATGGTATTTTGTTGAACAATATAGAGAAAAAATAATAGGAGGGGTGGTAACATCTGTGAGCGTTACTCCCATATATGATGTGGTGATAAATTTGGATAACGGTGTCAGTATTGAACTGTTTATAAAAAATGGTGATCATCATTTCGACGATGAATGCAGACAATGGGATTTTTTCAAAGCTGGCGACCATACTTTTCCATTTGTTACCGTATATAATAAAACAGTTGATATAATTGAAAGCTGGTGATAGTGCTTCACCCTGACTGTTTCTTCGATGCCCTTCGCATCACGCAGGAGAAGCTGGACAGTAAGAATTTTTACGCCATCAATCCCAGCTTTGACAAAAGAATGAAACGATAATCTTTCTGGACGGATTGCTTATTCAAGCCGTTATATTTACTTTTTGGTTTTGGTGTGGTATAATAAAGAAAAAAGGAGCTAAGTGTTTCAAAATGGAAGAATATATTTATACAGATATTATCGAACTTTCATGTCCGATTGGAAAGTTTTGTGTGTACCATGATAATAAAAAGATTCCCTTTAGCGTCCGTAAAAACGATTATAATGTCTCATATTACGACGTTACTACGAAAACCAACTATGCATTAGATATAGATACCGGCTTTTTGGAAATAAATAAACAGTACAACGTTGTATTTTCAGAAGGAGAGTTGCATTTTCGTGGTTCAGATGAACATACCGAATCACTTACAAACACGATTGGAAAGTGGTCTGTGGGTATTGGATCGTATGATATGAACGATAACGATTTCCTTGGTAGCAAATCACATAAAGGATATGATGTGTGGAAATCTGGGAATAATCGCGGTTTTTCGTTTGTTCTTTTGGATAGAAGTGTAGAAAAAATTACATTTCTTGTCGCTTGGATTGAACATTCAGCAGATAAGGATATTGATTATGAAGATGCTTTGGATTTTTGGCTTACTTGATATTTTTATATATACATGATGTTGAATACTTCATGTTGCCTATATCGCCGATGCCCTTCGCATCACGCAGGAGAAGCTGGACAGCAAGAATTTTTACGCGATCAACCCCGCGTTTGACAAGAACTGCGGGAAGAAATAAGCGCATGAGCGGCGGAGTCTTCCGCGAAGGACTTCGGTGAGAAAAACGCCCACGTCTCGACGAAAAAGCGAGGCGTGGGCGCGTTTTGTTTGGTGGAGAGCCGGGAAAAAATCTTGACAAGAATGGTGGGGGATGGTATAATGAAAGTGAGAACAATCATTCAATTCCAAAGAATATGTAAAACGTAAAATGTCAGGACACGGAAAAGTGTTCTGTGTGTTCCGCTTTGGGTTTGGAGAAAAAGTATTATTGGGAGGCAAATTATGTTTATACAACAAAATAGAAATAAAGCTGCTGTATTGCTTTTGGTGTTGTTGGTGGTCTTTTCATTTTCATCTTGTGCCGGGCTGGGAGATTGGAGATATTATTTGCCGAATGGATATGCGATCATCCGAGTCAGCGCCGAATCGGTGTGCTTGGGTAAAGTGGAAAACGAAAATGCTGCGAGTTTGGTGATAGGCCCTCATATAAAAGAATTTTGTTATAATGATTCGTACGTTGGAGTTAAAAAGATAGCGGTCGACCCGAGGAGCAGTCACGCTGAGACGGAAACCGAATTGTCGAAGGAATTGGAATATTATCTTTTGAACTTGGAGAGCGGAGAGGTTTACGGGCCGTTTACAGAGACGGAATATGAGAAAAAGCTGATTGAGAATGCCGTGGGCGATATGTGCGAATGGATAAAAACAGATTCAAAGCCGGAACAGTAAGACCACAGGACGATATGAACACCGCCGTGAACCCGGTTGAAGTTTCTGCGTCTCCCTTGTAACGAATCTCAGACAGGCACCGAACGTTAATGCTCGGTGCCTTCTGCTTTGTTATCTCCATGAGATGCAAGGGCCTTTCTTCGAAAAATCTTGACAAGAATGGTGAGGGATGGTATAATAATGATACAATCACCCGATCCCGGGAGTGTCCGCTCTGTCGGGCGATCTTGGGTGAAAGGAAAACAACATGGAGGAACAAGCAATGAGTTACGGTGTACAAATGTGCAGTGTCCACGACGTGGCGCAAAAGAGTTTGGAGGATGCCATCCGTCAGGTGGTTGCCATCGGCTACAAGGAGGTCGAGTTCTTTGATTTTTACAAAAACCCCGTTGACAAGGTCAAGGGCTGGCTCGACGAGTGCGGATTGACGGTCTGCGCCTACCACGCGCCCTTCCGCAAGCTCTTCGGACGCTTTGAGCAAACCGTTGCCGACTATGAAATGATCGGTGTCAAGGAGATCGTTCTTGCCGACATTCTTTCGGAGACGAAGGAGGATCTCGACTATATGGTTGCCTCGATCAACCGCTGGCAGCCCGAGCTGGCAAAGAGGGGCATTGGCCTGCATTTTCATCCCCACGCCAAGGATTATTGGAAGAACCGCGACGGTCTGATCCCGATCAAGGAGCTGGAGGAGAGAACCAACGTGCTCTTTGAGATCGACTCCTTCTGGGCATTTGACGCGGGCGAGGATATCGAGGAGGTTCTCGAGCACTACAAGGGAAGAATGAAGCTGATGCACGTCAAGGACGGTGTTCGTCACACCGAAAGCGACCGTGCCCGCAACCGTGTGCTGGGCGAGGGAGACGCCACCGTCGAGCAGGCGCTTGCCAAGGCAGAGGCGCTGGGACTGAAGATCGTGGTCGAAAGCGAGAGCTGGACGCCCTCGGGTCCCGACGAGATCAAGAGATGCTTGGAATACCTCAACAAGAGGGCGGCGAAGTAAGGTGCGCATCGGAGAGCACATGAAAAAGAATACGATAATTGCTTTGGTGGCTTCAAAGGCAATCAAATACCTTGTCTTTGTCCTGTTGTCCTTTTTGATTCGCGGCTTTATTCAGTTTGGCGCGAATGATATTGCGGGAGAAGGTTCTTTTGAACAGTATTTTTTGGATGTCGTTGGACTTGCAACGGTTCTGCTTTCATATTTTTCTCTGACGCGAAGCTTTGCGGTGTATGACACAGAATACCGCGCCCGTTTTTTTGAAGGGGATCGGCCGAGGCTGATCCTCAAGGAAAAGGTCAAATTTCTGGTTACGTCTCTCGAATTTTGGATTGAAATTGCGATCATGCTTGCTTTTGCGGCGCTCTTGCCGCTTGATTTCGGTTATGCAACACTGGTCGCCGCATTGACGCATTGGAACGAGGCGCTTGTGGCAAACGGAAGGCTGATTCCGGTTTTGATCGTGCTTTTGCTGCTGTTGCTTCTGACCTTTTTTGCTCATCTGTCGGCGTTGAACTGGTGGATCGCCTCTCACAGGTCCTCGAAGAAGAAAAGGTCGGAGATCGGAGCGCTTTTGAAGGCTGTTTTGGGTGTGATCGGAATCTATTGCTTCGGGTCTTTGATTTCGCCGATCATATTGTCGGTTTTTCTGACGCTTTTCAACGTTTTTGGGAATATCACGACTCTTGTGATCCTTTTGTCCGTTGTTTTGCTGCTTTTGTGCCTTCGTTACGTAAGAGCCTTTTTGGCAAGAAGAAGGTTTTTGAAGCAGCTTGTCGCCATTTGCAAGGCCAACGGCTTCTCGCTTTCCGGAATTGACGGCGGCTACCGTTCCTTGTTGTTTTCAACGCGGAAAGAAAGCTTTTGCGTCACCCGCAACGGGCAGACCTATGCATGCAAGCTGATCTGCGGGATTCGAAAAATGTCACCGATGTATTTGGATGAACACGGAAATGGCAAGACGGTACATAGCGTTACGCTTGGAAAATTTGAGCTCTTCCAATATGTTAACGCATTTCAGTATGCCTTTGATTCTGCCAATCAAAAGATTATCATTATCAATCCGATCCCCCAAAGCGTATCTTTTTGGAGTCAAGGAAGATCACGTCCGATCGATACCGGTGAAAGGATCAAGGACTATCACATTTACAATGCAACCGGTTTTTTGAATGCATTGGAGCGTGACTGCCTTTGTAAATAAGAGAACGTGTCTGTGCGTTTCGCGCAAGCAATTGGATATGAAAACACGCTCACGCCTTGGCATTTGCCTTGACGTGAGCGTGTTTTTATGTTTTTGAGATTACTTCTTGATGTTGGGGAGGCTTGCTGCTGCGATGGACTGACCCACGCGGCGGCTGCTCTCATCGGGAAGATGAATGGTGATCTTCTTGGCAAGCTCGGGGAATTCCTCTGCAAGCACCTTCTGCGCGTTCTTGTGCAGAATGCTTCCGCCCTCACCGGAGGATACACGGCCCATCAGGAGAACGTGCTTGATATCGTAGAAGATTGCGTAGTAGGCAACGGCATAGCCGAAGTATGCGCCGATGGTCTCGTAGATCTTTGCCGCACGCTCGTCGCCCTGTGCCATCAGGCCCTGAACCACCTTGAGCTTCTCTGCGGGAGATGCCTTCTCATCGAGCTCGATGCCTGCTGCGGGAGCCAGCTTGATGACCGAATCCTGGGAGAAATATTTTACGCCGCAGCCGTAGTCGCCCGACCACTCGTCCAGCATGGCTTCCTTGTTGAAGTCAGCGGGTAGGAATGCAAGCTCGTTGAGCCAGCCGGTGATGTTGCCGTTTCCGTCAACGTAGCCGCCTGCCTCGCTAAGTCGGAGGCCAAGCGGTCTTAGGGAAGACAATACTAATG
>JAZSJS010000008.1:0-13814 GCA_045534435.1 Eubacteriales bacterium | reverse complement strand
GACTGAAGTTCTAATCGCCCAAAGGGTCGATTAGTCCGGTTTGTACACTGTTCAAAACACACAAAACTGTATTGAACACATTTAAGGAGAAAAAACATGGCAACAAAATTTAATCCCGAGGAGCATGAGCTTCGCGAACAGCTCGTCGCATTAAACCGTGTTTCCAAGACCGTTAAGGGTGGTCGTATTTCCCGTTTCGCAGCGCTCATGGTAGTCGGAGACGGCAACGGACACGTAGGCGTTGGACTTGGAAAGGCAGCTGAGGTTCCCGAAGCAATACGCAAGGGTATCGAGGACGCAAAGAAAAACATGATCGAAGTTTCTCTCAAGGGTAACACAATTCCCCACGAGGTAACAGGAGTATACGGAGCAGGAAAGGTTCTTCTGAAGCCTGCCGCTCCCGGTACCGGTATCATCGCAGGCGGCAAGGTACGTATGGTACTTGAGGCTGCCGGAATTAAGAACATTCGTGCAAAGTGCCTGCGCTCCAACAATCCGACCAACGTTGTCAAGGCAACGATGGAGGGCTTGAAGGAACTCCGCACTGCCGAAGAGGTTGCAAAGATCCGCGATCTCTCGGTAGACCAGGTCAAGAAGGCTTGAGCAGGAGGTAAGCGAAAATGAAAAAAGTTACACTTACGAAGTCTTTGATCGGCTGCAAGCCCAATCAGAAGGCAACTGCAAAATCTCTTGGACTGAACAGAGTCGGTGACAGCATCGTTCACGCTGACGACGCAGTACTTGCCGGCAAAGTAAGAGTTCTCGCACATCTGGTTACGGTTGAGACCGTAGAAAACGCATAAGGAGGTATTGCAGATGAAACTCCACGAATTGAGTCCTGCCGAGGGTTCCGCAAAGTCGGCTTGGCGCAAGGGCAGAGGTCCCGGATCGGGCAACGGTAAGACCGCCGGCAAGGGACACAAGGGACAGAACGCACGCTCCGGTGGCGGTGTCAGACCCGGCTTCGAGGGCGGTCAGTTCCCGATTTACAGACAGCATCCCAAGAGAGGCTTCACCAACTATCGCTTCGCAACCAACTATGCGATTGTGAACGTTGAGGATCTCAACCGTTTCGTTGACGGAACCGAGGTCAATGTTGACGTGCTTCTCGCAGCAAAGGTGATCCGCAAGCCCATGGACGGAGTGAAGGTCCTCGGCAACGGTGAGCTTACAAAAAAACTTACGGTCAAGGCTGCCGTTTTCTCGGCAACTGCTAAGGAAAAGATTGAGGCAGCAGGCGGTAAGGTTGAGGAGGTATAAGGATGTTTCAGACGTTTAAGAACGCATGGAAAACTCCAGACCTTCGCAAGAAGATCCTCTTCACGGCAATGATTCTGCTTCTGTACCGCATCGGCGCATGTCTCTACGTTCCTTACGTAGACGTGGCAATGATTTCGGCAAACCTGCAGTGGTTTGGAAGTGAGAGCATCTTCACGTTCGTCGGTCTGCTTTCCGGTGAAGCGTTCAGCAAAGCAACCTTGTTTGCCCTGTCTGTATCGCCGTATATCACCGCATCGATCGTGATGCAGCTTTTGACCATCGCGATCCCCGCATTGGAAAGACTTTCCAAGCAGGGTGAGGAGGGTAAGAAGAAGATCACCGCCTACACCAGATGGGTAACCATCGCGCTGGCGCTGATCACCGCATACGGCTATGTAAAACTTCTCGAATCTTATGGCCTTTTGACGGTCAAGAGTGGCGATCAGTTCTACGTGTTCGCCCAGATCGTCATGGTCGCATGCTTCTGCGCAGGCGCAGCCCTCATCATGTGGCTGGCTGAGCAGATCACCGGTCACGGTATCGGCAACGGTATCTCGATGATCCTGTTTGCGAACATTCTTTCCAGCTTCTCTTCGATGGTGACGGGTATGATCACCATGGTCACCGAGAAGAAGGGCGGATGGATGATCACGCTCGGAGTTGTGGAGGTGATCCTTTCTCTGGCACTCACGCTTGGCGCGATCGTGCTCATCGTTTGGTTCACCAATTCCGAAAGAAGAATTCCGATCCAATACGCAAAGAGAGTTGTCGGACGCAAGATGTACGGCGGTCAGTCCTCCAATCTTCCTCTGAAGATGAACATGGCGGGCGTTATGCCGGTTATCTTTGCGAGCTCGATCGTTTCGATCCCCGCAACCATCGCAGGATTTATGACCAAGACGAACTGGTTTACAAAGTTCGTGAATAACTGGTTCAGTTATACCGATCCTTTGTATATCGTTCTCTTCGTTGTTCTCATTGTCCTGTTCTCCTACTTCTACATTATGATTTCTTTCAATCCTGTAGAGGTAGCAAACAATATCAGAAACAACGGTGGCGCAATTCCGGGTATCCGTCCCGGCAAGCCCACGTCTGATTATATCAAAAAGATCCTGAACCGCATCACCCTGATGGGCGCAATCTTCCTGGTCGTGATCTCGGCAGTTCCGATGATCATCACCGCCGTTACCAGCGCGTTCAACATCACCTTTACGAGCTTCGCGTTTACGGGAACCTCGCTTCTGATCGTTGTTGGCGTTGCATTGGAGACGGTGCGCGACCTCGAGGCTCAGCTGGCAATGCGTAACTACAAGGGCTTCCTTGATTGATCCACCACGTCGCATACGGAGGCAACGATGAATCTTATTTTAATGGGCGCTCCCGGAGCGGGTAAGGGTACCCAATCCGCGAAGATTTCCGAAAAATATCATATTCCCGCAATTGCAACCGGAGACATTCTCCGCGGAGCAATCAAGGCAGGTACCGAGCTCGGCAAGGCTGCAAAGTCCTATATCGACGCCGGTCAGTTGGTTCCCGATTCCGTTGTGATTGGAATTATCCAGGAATATCTCGCATCCGACGATTGCAAGAACGGCTTCATTCTTGACGGCTTCCCGCGTTCGATCCCTCAGGCAGAGGCGCTCGACGAGATGGGCGTGAAGATCGACGTCGTGCTCAGCATCGAGGTTGCGGATGAAAAGATCGTGGAGCGCATGAGCGGACGCAGAGTTTGCTCGTGTGGCGCTTCCTATCATGTGGCTTACAATCCCCCCAAGACCGAGGGTGTTTGTGACAAGTGCGGCGCTGCATTGTATATCAGAGCCGACGATGCCGCAGAGACCGTGAAGAACAGACTTGCAACCTTCCATGCACAGACCGAGCCTCTCAAGGAGTATTACGCCAAGAAGGGTCTGCTCGTGACCGTGGAAGGACAGGAAGAGGTTGCCGATACCACCGCATTGGTGTATCGCGCATTGCAAGCGTTCGAGGCGTGATTGTTTATGATTCATTTAAAAAATTCGGCACAAATCGCGGCCATGAAGGACGCAGGACGTATTACGGGCGAGGCATTGCTGGTTGCCCGTGATATGGTCCGTCCGGGAGTCAGCACCTATGAGATCGATATGGCGATCCGTCGGTATATCGAGAAATGCGGTGCGACTCCTGCCTTCCTTGGCTACAGCGGATTTCCGGCAAGCGCGTGCATCAGCATCAACGACGAGGTCATTCACGGAATTCCTTCCAAGAAGAGAATTTTGCAGGATGGCGACATCGTGAAGATCGATACGGGCGCGACCTACAAGGGCTACGTCGGAGATTCGGCAAGAACGATCCCCGTCGGCAACGTCAGCGAGGAGGCACAAAGGCTGATTCAGGCAACACGTGACAGCTTTTGGGCAGGCATCGAGAAGCTTGCTGTGGGAAATCGCCTGGGAGACGTTGGCTTCGCGATTGATGAATTGGTCCGTAAAAACGGATTCAGCACGGTGAAGAGATACGTGGGACACGGAATCGGGACGAACATGCATGAATCTCCCGACGTTCCCAATTTCGGAACTCCGGGACGCGGTGTTCGGCTTTGCGCCGGAATGACGCTTGCCATCGAGCCGATGGTCAACGTCGGAACCTTCGAGGTCCAGGAGATGTCGGACGGTTGGACGGTGAAAACGGCAGACGGCTCGCTTTCGGCACATTACGAAAACACGGTGGCACTGACGAGTGACGGCATATTGATCCTCACCGAGGTCGAAAAAGGTTTCTGATAAATCATATAGGAGAATTGTTATGGCACAAAAGGATGACGTGATCGAATTTGAAGGCACAGTCGTTGAGGCGCTGCCCAACGCTTGCTTCAAGGTGAAGCTTCCGAACGGACACATGGTGACCGCACACATTTCTGGCAAGCTTCGCATGAACTATATCAAAATTTTGCCGGGTGACCGCGTGACCATCGAGGTTTCGGTCTATGACCTGACCAAGGGACGAATCACTTGGCGCGCAAAATAATCAGCAGAATCCAAATACAGCAAGAAAGGTATGGTAAGAACGAATGAAGGTGAAACCATCCGTTAAGAAGATCTGCGAAAAATGCAAGATCATCAAGAGAAAAGGCAAAGTTATGGTAATCTGCGAAAACCCCAAGCACAAGCAGAGACAGGGTTAAGCAAATACCGAAAAATCAACAGAGAGGTGAATAAACAGTATGGCTCGTATAGCTGGTGTTGATATTCCGAACAACAAGCGCGTAGAAATCGCCCTTACCTATATTTACGGTATCGGCCGCAAGAGCGCAAACGATATCCTTGCAGCGACCGGCATCAATCCGGACACTCGTGCAAAGGACCTGACCGAGGATGAAGTTGCCAAGCTTCGTGATGAGATTGAAAAATCCTACACTGTAGAAGGTGACCTCCGCCGTGATGTTGCACTCAACATCAAGAGAATGGTAGAGATCAACTGCTACCGCGGCATCCGTCACAGAAAGGGCTTGCCCGTACGCGGTCAGAGAACGAAGACCAACGCAAGAACCCGTAAAGGTCCCGCAAAGACCATTGCGAACAAGAAGAAGTAAAGGAGTGGCATAAAAATGGCAAAAGTAGCAGCAAAGAAAGTTGTCAAGAAACGCCGCGAGAGAAAAAATATCGAAAAAGGTGCAGTGCACATTCAGGCAACCTTCAACAACACGATCGTGACGATCTCCGACGTTGAGGGAAACACCATTTCGTGGGCATCCGCAGGTGAGCTTGGCTTTAAGGGCTCCAGAAAGTCTACTCCGTTTGCAGCACAGTCTGCTTCCGAGACGGCAGCAAAAGCCGCTATGGAGCACGGTCTGAAATCCGTTGAGGTTTTCGTGAAGGGCCCCGGCTCCGGACGTGAATCGGCAATCCGTGCACTGGAGACCGTTGGTCTGCAGATCACGATGATCAAGGACGTGACGCCCGTTCCTCATAACGGTTGCAGACCGCCCAAGCGCAGACGTGTTTAATTATTAGTGGAGGGATAAAATTATGGCAGGTTACACAGGACCTGTTTGCAGACTCTGCCGCAGAGAAGGTACGAAGCTTTATTTGAAGGGCGACCGTTGCACTTCCGGCAAGTGCGCTCTGGACCGTAGAAGCACCGCTCCCGGTCAGCATGGCGCAGCAAACAAGAAAATGAGAGAATATGGACTGCAGATGCGTGAAAAGCAGAAGACGAGAAGATACTACGGTGTCCTCGAGAGACAGTTCGTGAACTACTATGAAGAGGCAGCTCGCAAGGAGGGTATGACCGGTGAAAACCTGATCTGCTTGCTTGAGCGCCGTCTTGACAATGTTGTTTACAGAATGGGCTTCGCCGCTTCTCACAAGGAGGCTCGTCAGTTGGTTCTGCACGGACATTTCACCCTCAACGGCAAGAAGGTCAACATTCCTTCTTTGATCGTGAAGGCAGGTGACGTGGTTGCAGTGAAGGAAGCCAGCCGCAGCTCCGTGAAGTTCAAGGCATTGGCAGAGGCAGCTGCTTCTCAGACCGCTCCGAAGTGGTTGGAGGTTAAGGCTGACGACATGACCGCAAAGGTTGCAACCCTGCCTGCACGCGAGGATGTTGATTTCGATTTCAACGAGCAGCTCATCGTCGAGCTCTATTCCAAGTAATCCCGTTGCTTTCCAAAAAGGTACGGCATTGTCTTTGGGACGCTGCCGTATGAGCCCCGGCGCCCATTTTTTGAAACGATTATAAGGAGGTTTATTTGGAATGATTGAGATTGAAAAGCCCAACATCACATCGATTGATTTGAGTGAGGACGGCACACACGGTACGTTTATCGTGGAGCCCCTGGAGCGTGGCTACGGCATTACGCTTGGTAACTCCTTGCGCAGAGTGTTGCTCAGCTCCTTGCCGGGTGTTGCAGTAACCAATATTAAGATCGACGGAGTTCTGCATGAGTTCTCGACGATTCCCGGTGTCACCGAGGACGTGACCGAGATCGTGCTGAACGTCAAGGGCATCAATGCAAAGCTGCATTGCGCAGGTCCCAAGACCGTTGTGATCGACGTGACCGGTGAGAAGAACGTTACCGCAGGTGACATCAAGCCGGATTCCGATATTGAGATCCTGAACCCCGATCATCATATCGCAACCGTGGGAGAGAATGACAGATTCTATATGGAACTGACCTTCGCCAGCGGCCGCGGATACGTTTCGCAGGAGAAGAACAAGCAGCTGCACACCCAGATCCTTGGAACCGCAGCTTCGGCTCCCATCGGAACGATTTATACCGACTCGATCTACACGCCCGTGTATAACGTGAATTACACCGTGGACAACACCCGTGTCGGTAACATTACGGATTACGACAAACTGACCCTGGAGGTTCTGACAAACGGAACGATCTCGGCAAGAGAGGGCGTTTCGCTTGCAGCCAAGATTCTCAATGAGCATCTCAACTTGTTTGTGGATTTGTCTGATGAAGCAAAGAAGGCAGAGATTATGGTCGAAAGAGAAGAGACCATCAAGGAGAAAGTCCTTGAGATGACCATTGAGGAGCTTGATATGTCTGTTCGTAGCTTCAACTGCTTGAAGCGCGCAGGCATTGACACGGTGGAGGATCTGATCGCTCGCACCGAAGAAGATATGATCAAAGTCCGTAACCTTGGTAAGAAGTCGCTCGAAGAGGTTATTCAGAAGCTTCACTCCCTTGGCTTGGAGCTCCGCAAGGAAGAAGAATAATTTCGCGATTTTTGACCGCACAGAATAAAAAAGATTCGTAAACAGCAGAAGGAGGGAATAGAAATGCCCGGAACCAGAAAACTTGGCAGACCTACCGCCCACAGAAGAGCAATGCTCCGCGGTATGGTTACCTTACTGCTTGAGAACGGACAGATTGAGACCACGCTCACCAGAGCGAAGGAAGTTCGTTCCGTAGCAGAGAAAATGATTACGCTCGGTAAGAAAAATACACTGGCAAGTCGTCGTGCAGCTCTTGCTTATATCACCAAAGAGGACGTTGTAAGCAAGCTGTTCAACGAGATTGCTCCCAAGTATGCAAGCCGTCAGGGCGGTTACACCCAGATCTTCAAGCTGGGCAACCGCAGAGGCGACGCTGCTGAAATGGCAATTGTGAAGCTGATCGATGAGGCTCCCGTTGCTGAGGAGAAGCCGGCTGCAGAGGCTCCCAAGAAGAGAGCTCCCAGAAAGAAGAAGACCGAGGAGGCTGCACCCGCAGCTGAATAATCAAAATTGGGGAAAGAGAAGACTTTTGATGAGTCGAGCTCTTTCCCCTTATTTTTGTTTTTTTACCAACCTGTTGTACTTTTTTTGTGTCTAAAGGATATACGAAGAAAGGAAGCGGAAATGCGTATGAAAAAACCAAAGCGAAAACCGATATTCATGATCATTACTTTTTCGTTGATCGGTGCGATCGTCACTTATTTTGCGTTCTTTCGTCACAGCCTGTTCTGGTTGATTCCGTTTTACGTCATGCTTTTGTTTGGAATGACCGTTTTGAGTGGGTACGCATCTGAAAAAATGATGGGATTGGTGCGGGAAAAATATGTTTTTGTTGAACGGCAAGAAGCGTATTGCGCACCGATCCGAAATATGTATTTGTATATCTTTTTGATTGCATTGCCGTTTTATTTGATTTGGTTCTTGGTTTCTTTTATCGCGGCTTTAAATACTTACGCTTTTATCATCCTGTACCTGCCGATCTTGACCCTTTCTTTTTTGACGTTCGGGTTTCCTTTTTTTGCTTGGAATACGCTTGGAGGGCGCGGTTGGTGCTTCTGGTGCTTTCATATTGCATTTTATTTCGTGACACAATTCCTGGGGTGGATCGTCCGGAGCACTTTTTTGCAGGAGTTCTACTTTTGAAGCCGTTTTATAGGAAAGAAAAATACTGCTGTGAAGGTGTGCAACCTTAGCGGAGGATTTATAGTCAGCCGGTTGATAATTGCCCCGCTATAAACAAATAAGTAACCCCGACAGATTTTTAAAAGTCTGTCGGGGGGCTATTCTATAAAGTGGGATTTATTTAACAAATCCGCCCTTTGTTTGGAGGAAACTAATCAGCTCATCGCTGCTTTTTAGTGCTATAAACTTTTTGCTTTTTAGCAGTATAATGATGTATTCATCAACTATTTCAAGATGAACTATGCTACTGTATTCATAATTTTTTGTTTCGTTTTTATCATTTGTTGAAACAAAGTTTTCTTCGTTGAATACATATTTTATTATCAAATCCATATCGGGATTTTTGCTAAACACTCTATCAACTGTTCTACTGATACCTCTATCACTCATAGTTATTTCGCTGAGCAAAAATACTAAAGACATAATGTAGAAGTATATGGATGCAAAAACTGTATGAAATACTTCGGGGTTAATTATTCTTAAAACCAATGCTTTCGTACCCAAAGCAAAGCTCACAATCATCAATAATATAGTTCTTTTAGTGTTATATTTGCTAAAAACCTTATGATAAATTCGATAACATTTGCAGAAAATATCTTTGTTATACTCCGTTACTACTTCAAACAAAACGCCCACCTCCATTAACTTAACAAATTCCTATTTATCGCTCTCTTTTATCGCAAATTTCGCCTTTGTATTACAAAGGCATCGGGCAAAGCCCATCCCCCTAAAGCGGCACACGTCCAAAGGCTCCCTCCGGGAGGGAGCTGTCAGTGAAGCTGACTGAGGGAGAGTGCGTTACAATGAGGTTAGCGCAAACCTAAAGTCACGCAGGCTCCTTCCACCGCCAACGCGAGAACCCCCAAAACTCATTTCATTCGTTTCGGGGAACCCCGCCGCGGTCCCCCTCCCTCTCGGAGGGAGGCTTTTCGTTAGCTTCATTATAACACAAATCGGCAGAGAAAACAAGTTCTCTACCGATTTTTTGTGTCTACCAATTCTCCGCTAAGAATGCCGAGCAGAGGGAAGCGTTTTCTTCCTTGCGGCAGTATTTTTTAATTTAGTTGCGATGCAAACAGAATCTCCGTGACACGCGCCATCTCATCGGGGAGAGGTGAGGTGAAACGTACCTCTTCTTGCGTGCGTGGATGCACGAAGGTCAGCTCCTTGGCGTGCAAGGCCTGTCCGTGGATCAATGCCTTGTGATGTGCTTCAAACTTGGTGCTCGAGCCGCCGTAGATCGGATCTCCCAGGAGCGGATGCCCGATCGACGCCATGTGCACGCGGATCTGATGGGTACGTCCGGTCTCAAGCTCGCAGCGAAGCAGCGTAAAGCTCTGTCCGTTGGCTTCCCCACGCGAGAGAACCTGCCAATGCGTGACGGCATCACGCGCCTTGAGATCGCTGTTGCGGATGACCGCCATGCGCTTGCGGTCGACGGGGTGTCTGCCGATCGGGGCATCAACCGTACCGCTGTCCTCCTTGAAATTACCGATGGTGATCGCGTAGTAAACGCGGCGGATGTGATGTCCCTTCAGCTGCGCCGAAAGAGCCAGGTGCGCGTCGTCGTTTTTGGCAACGACCAGGAGTCCTGAGGTATCCTTGTCAATGCGATGGACGATTCCGGGACGGATGACACCGCCCACACCCGAGAGGGAGGCGCCGCAGTGATAGAGCAGCGCGTTGACCAGCGTGCCGTCGGGATTGCCGGCGGCGGGATGCACCACCATGCCGACGGGCTTGTTGATGACGATCAGGTCGTCGTCCTCATAAACGACATCCAAAGGGATATTTTGCGGGATCGCTTCACAGGGGGCGGGTGTCGGGAGCGTGATCTCGACGACGTCGCCGCGGCGGATGCGATAGTTTTTTGCGATCGGAGTGGCGTTGACCGTTACGGCCCCGCTCTCCAGCAGCTTTCCGATTGCCGAGCGTGTCAGTTCTCCGCTTTGCGCGGCAAATACGTCCACACGCTTGCCAACGTCCTCGTCGGAGGCGGTCAGCGTGAGCATCGCTGTGTCAAGCTCATTCCATTCCGTCGTTTCCATGCTCTGTCTCCGTGTCGGGAATGGTTGTGGCTTGTGCTTCGCTGTCTTGCTCGGACGCTTGCGCGGCGGCAAGCTTTTTCGCCTTTTCCGCCTTTGCTTCGCGGATGATGTCCATGATCAGATATGCCATCAGCATAAAGGCACCGACGGTGACGAAGGAGTCCGCCACGTTGAAGATGGCGAAATCGATCAGCGTGAAGTCGATGAAATCAATGACGTAGCCGAGCGCGATGCGATCGATCATGTTTCCGATGCCGCCACCCGCAATCATGGCAAGCGTGATCTTCACGTAACGGCTTTTCGGACGGTAAACAAACAGAACAGCGAGGAGTGCGAGAATGGCGACGGTGGAAAAGACCATAAACACCCAGCGTTGATTGCTGAGGATCCCGAACGCCGCGCCCTCGTTACGCGCATAGGTGAAGTGGAGAACGTCCTGCCACAGAGGGAAGGAGGCTTCGCCTTCGAGATAGATGACCGCTAAAGCTTTGGTCAGCTGATCGAGTGCGATGACGCCGACAATGATTGCAATGAGTAGGATCATAGGCTTGGCTTCCTTTCTTCAAACTTCAAAGTTTTGAACAGGGGGAGAAGCGCTTTTTCAAAGGCTTCTTCCCCCGGTTTTGATGCGGAAATTGCTTATTTCAAAATGTCCTTGCAGCGAGCGCAGAGGAATCCGCCGTCGGCATCGTGCTCACCCTCGGTGGAGAAGCTCCAGCAACGGTCGCACTTGCAGCCGTCTGCAGGCTCAACCAAAACGGCGAGCGTCTGATCCTCATTCTGATATGCAGCGGCGGGAGCGTCTGCGTCGGTCAGCTTGACGCCCGACACGATGAACACGGTATTCAGCTCCTTGCCAAAGCTTTGGAGCAATTCGGTCAGAGCTGCGTCCTTGGTGTAAAGCGTGACCTTTGCCTCGAGCGATTTTCCAACCAGCTTTTCGGCGCGTGCCAATTCGAGCGCCTTCATGACGTCGTCTCTCTTCTCAAAGAGGTGATTCCACTTTTCCGTGACCTCGGAGAAGCAGAGGGCTTCGTCATAGGCGGGCATATCGTTGAGATAGACGCTTTCCTTGACGTCGGAGTCAAGGTGCGGGATCGCCTGCCACATTTCCTCGGCGGTGTAGGCAAGGATCGGAGCGAGCAGACGAACCAGACCGGAAAGCACGAAATACATTGCGGTCTGTGCGCTGCGGCGTGCCTTGCTGTCTGCCTTTTCGGTGTAGACGCGGTCCTTGGTGATGTCGATATAGAGCTTGGAAAGCTCGGTGGTGCAGAAATTGGTGATGCTGTGAGAGATCGGATGGAACTCATAGGCGTCATAGTACGCACGAACCTCGCGGGTCAGATCGTTCATCGCGGAGATGATCCAGCGGTCGATCTCAAAGAGCTCGTCAAATGCCAGCGCGTCGGTGTTGGGATCGAAGTCATTGAGGTCGGCGATCAGAATGCGCACCGTGTTGCGGATCTTGCGGTAGGCATCGGAGAGCTGCTTGAAGATCAGATCCGATGCGCGCACGTCCACGCGGTAATCGGCGGACGCTGCCCAGAGACGAACCAGATCGGCGCCGTATTTCTTGATCATATCCAACGGATCGATACCGTTTCCGAGAGACTTGTGCATTGCTCTGCCTTCGCCGTCCACGACCCAACCGTGCGTCAGAACCGTCTTGTAGGGAGCCTGTGCCTCGCCGCAAGCGCCGACAGCGGTCAGAAGAGAGGATTGGAACCAACCGCGGTATTGGTCGGCACCCTCGAGATAAAGGTCTGCGGGCCAATGTGCCTCGCCGTTGTCCTTGACGACCGAGAAGTGCGTGGAGCCCGAGTCAAACCAACCGTCAAGCGTGTCGGTTTCATGAGAGAAGTGCTTGCCGCCGCAATGCGGGCAGACAAAGCCCTCGGGAAGCAGCTCGGCTGCGGATTTTTCATACCAAATGTTCGATCCGTGCTCGGAGAAGAGGGCCGACACACGCTCGATCGTCTCGTCGTTGCAGATCGGCTTCTTGCAGTCGTCGCAATAGAAGACGGGGATCGGGAGGCCCCAGTGACGCTGACGAGAAATGCACCAATCGGCGCGGTCGCGTACCATCTGCTTGATGCGCTCACCGCCCCACTCGGGCAACCATTGCACCTTGTCACAGGCGCGGACTGCCTCGTCCTTGAAGGCATCGACAGAGCAGAACCACTGCGGCGTTGCGCGGAAGATGATGGGCTGCTTGCATCTCCAGCAGTGCGGATATTCGTGCTCGAATTCCTTTGCTGCGAAGAGTGCGCCGCTTTCCTTCATGTCGGCAAGGATGGCGTCGTTGGACTCGTCATAGCGGAGTCCCGCAAACTTGCCTGCCTCCTCGGTCTGATAGCCGCGGTCATCCACGGGAACCAGCGCGGGGAGATTGTAGCGACGGCAGGTGACGTTATCGTCCGCACCGAAGCCGCCTGCGGTATGCACGCATCCGGTACCGCTGTCCATCGTGACGTAATCGGCAACCGCCAAAAGGCTGTCACGGTCGAGGAAGGGATGCTGTGCGGTCATATATTCAAAGAAATTGCCGGGATAGGTTGCGACGACCTCATAGTCCTCAACGCCGCCCTCTGCCATCGTTGCGGCAACGAGCGCCTCGGCGACGATATAGCACTCACCGTTTGCAGCCTTCACGATCGCGTAGGATTCCGCGGGATTGAGCGCGATGGCCTGGTTGCCGGGAAGCGTCCAGGTCGTGGTCGTCCAGATGATGAAATAGGTGTTTGCAAGATCGCAGACACCGGCAAGCTTGCCCCGGTCGTCCTTGATGCGGAATTTGACGTAGATCGAGGTACAGGAGTCTGTCTTGTATTCGATCTCTGCCTCGGCGAGAGCGGTCTCATCGTTCGGGCACCAATACACCGGCTTGAGACCCTTGTAGATGTAGCCGCGCTTGTACATCTCACCGAACACGCGGATCTCGCGTCCCTCAAACTCCTTGTTCATGGTGAGATAGGGGTTTTTCCAATCTCCGGTGACACCGAGACGGACGAACTGTCCCATCTGCACCTTGACGAATTCCTCGGCAAATGCGTGGCATTGGTTGCGGAATTCGGGAATCGACATCTTTTTGCGGTCGAGCTTGTTTCTCTTGATGATCGCAGACTCGATGGGCATGCCGTGGTTGTCCCATCCGGGGATGAAGGGAACGTGATAGCCCGACATTGCCTTGGATTTGTTGATGAAATCCTTGAGGATCTTGTTCATCGCGGTTCCCATGTGAATGTTTCCGTTGGAGAAGGGAGGACCGTCGTGCAGAACAAACAGGGGCTTGCCCTTGGCGTTCTCCTGCATTTTGTTGTAAAGGTCCATGTCTTCCCAATACTTCAGGGTCTCCGGCTCTCTTTGCGGCAGATTTGCGCGCATCGGAAATTCGGTTGCCGGCAGATTCAGTGTGCTGGTGTAATCCTTTGCCATTGTTATCTCTCCTGTCAATAAAATACTGATGAAACGGTGCTTGCTTTAGCGGAGCGATTCCGCGCGGTCGAAAAAACAAAAAAGTCCCATAGCAAGCCAATGCTATGAGACGGAAGATCCGCGGTACCACTCATATTCCTCGCTCGCGGCGACGCACCTTTGCGGAGGCAGAAACCT
>JAZSJS010000111.1:0-14445 GCA_045534435.1 Eubacteriales bacterium | reverse complement strand
TCCTGACAGATTGACGGCCACGCCTGATAGCGGAACGGGCCCTCGGCTGCGCGAAAAACAAGACCTTGCTTTAAAATTTTCATATTGCACCTCCTAAAAGAAGTTTTGATGATGTTACTATTTTAGCATATTTGATGGGGGATTGCAATATAAAAAAGATATTTTCTGTAGGTGTATTGACAAAAGAAACAGAATATAGTATAATAAATAAGGTTTTCGCGGGTATGTGCGGAAAAATTCCGCCACACCCACTCATTTTATTCGCGGGTATGGCGGAATTGGCAGACGCGCAAGATTTAGGATCTTGTGTTCATTCGTGCAGGTTCGACCCCTGTTACCCGCACCAAAGAAGGAATGGCAAGCCTTGTGCTTGCCATTCCTTCTTTGGTGTTGTAATATATGACGGTTCTGCACGCACGTTTTGCTTGCAAAACGCCTGAACGCCGCCAATTCTAATAACAAAACCCATCAAACGTCACGCGGCGTTTGTGCAGCGTTTCAAATCCTGTTACCCGCACCAGATCGAGTGTTCATAACGAAACTGAGTTTTGTTAGAACACTCGATACTTTTTTGCCTTAGGTTTCAAATATTTTGTTATTTGTAAACAGAGTTATCTGTTCCTGTTTCTTTCACCCCGGCTATTGCTTGGTACTTTTATCTCTACGGTACTCCCGCATTGTCATTCCGTATTTCTTTTTAAATAGCTCAGACGCCCAGCTTATGTTTCCGAATCCGCTTTCAAAAATGATATCGGCTATACCGTGGTTACTGTTTTTTAGCATATTTGCGATAAACCTGAGCCTCAGGTCGTTGATAAACTTGGACAGCGTCACTCCCTTGTATTTTTTCATGCTTCTTGAAAGATGCTCTCTGCTCTTTTTGGAGAGCTCAAGTATCCTTTCTATTCCGTAGGTGAAATTTTCGTTTCTCTTCATCTCCTCGCAGAGCGCCTCAAGCCATGCAGGGGTGTCGGTGTCGTTTTCCTCCCCGTATCCCGCAAAAAATCGAGTAAGTATTCTGAATATCAATATTCTCAACGAGGTCTGTACTCTTCCGTAATCTCTCTCATCGATGGTCCTTATAGTAGTCATATGAGTCAGCACATAGTCCAGCTCCTTTTCGTCAAGCGTTACCTGTGGTGGGAGCTTTGAGGAAAGAAGTGATTTAGAGGGAAATCCGTCTCCGAGATATGAAATCATCGCTTCAGCCGTCTCCGCGGTAAAGGTGATATTAAGCATTGAAAAGCTTTTTCCTCTTCTTACCGCATAATCGTGCACGTCGCTGGGACGTATGAACACCAATACCCCCTTGCCGATTGATAGTCTCTGCTCGTTGACAAAGTGGGTAGCTTCTCCCTCGAGCAGAAGAAAAATCTCAAAGTAATCGTGATAGTGCGGTCTGAAATATTCGGTGTCACTATAAACATATCTGTATGATATTCCTGTTTTTTGGTCTACAAAGCGGTCCGCGGTGAGCAATTTCGGTTCCATAACTCTCCCTCTCTTTTTTGAAATATCACAATACCATAAGAATTATATCACAATAGCATTTGAAAAACAAGGGTCTTTATGATAAAATTAATTCAGCAATAATTTAAGGAGGTATTTATGACCAACAAACTCAAAAAGATTAGGCAGTACGTAAAGGTGATTGATAACCAGCGTTGGATCAATAAGCGTCCTGTCGAAAACATTCTTCAAGTGCCTTGCGGATACAAGGAAGGACACACTCCTCCCTCCACTGCTGCTATGTCTCCCTTTTCCTGCGGAGAGAACTGGGGTACCGGCAAGGATAGCCACGCCTGGTTCAGATTCTCGGTAGCTCCCGAAAATGAAAACACCTACCTTCGCATAGAGACCGAGTTCAACGGTTGGGATGCGGACAACCCCCAGTTTATGCTCTACATAGACGGAGCTCTCATTCAGGGACTCGACACCAATCACCGTGAGGCTCCCCTTGCCTGCGGTGCGGTTGCCGATATCGCCCTTTACGCCTACACCGGCCCCAAGGTTGAGAACGCTAAGCTCTACGCTTATCTTCTTGAGCTTTGTCCGGAGGCAGAGGCGCTTTATTACGACATAAGATATCCTCTCGATATGCTCGATTACCTTGATCCTGAGGGAGCCGAGTATGCAAGCATAGTCGATTATCTGTGGAGAGCCGTATCCATGCTCGATCTTTACGCGGTAGGCTCCGAGGAGTTTATTCGCTCTGCTGACTGCGCTCACAGATTCCTCACGGACGAGTTCTACGGCAGCTACTGCTGCCCTCAGAAGGTCACCACCGTCGGTATCGGCCACACACACATCGACTGCGCATGGCTCTGGACACTTAAGCAGACCCGTGAGAAGGTCCAGCGATCCTTTGCTACCGTGCTTGAGCTTATGCGCCGCTATCCCGACTACAAATTCATGTCCTCCCAGGCATTCCTCTATAAAAATCTTAAGGAGGAGGCTCCCGAGCTTTACCGTGAGGTAGCCGAGCGTATCAAGGAGGGCAGATGGGAGTGCGAGGGTGCTATGTGGGTCGAAGCCGACTGCAACCTTTCCTCCGGTGAGAGCCTTGTTCGTCAGGTGCTTTACGGAAAGAATTTCTTCAAGGAAGAGTTTGGAGTTGACAGCCGTGTGCTCTGGCTTCCCGATGTATTCGGATACTCCGCCGCGCTCCCACAGATACTGCGCAAGAGCGGCGTAGACTGGTTCGTTACCTCAAAGATATCCTGGAATGATACGAACCGTATGCCCTACGACACCTTCCGTTGGTGCGGCATTGACGGCACCGAGATAAACACACACTTCATTACCGCGTGTGACGACCGGGGGGGAAAGACTAACAAGCGCTGCACCTATGTTGGCAACACCGGTGCGAAAATGGTCAACGGCACCTACCGCCGCTATTCTCAAAAAAATCTGCACAACGAGGCTCTGCTGACCTTCGGCTTCGGTGACGGAGGCGGCGGACCTACCCCCGAGCATCTTGAACTTGCCGCTCGCGGAGCAAAGGGTGTTCCAGGTGCGCCCAATCTCAAGATCGACTTTGCGGGCAACTACCTCAAACGGCTTGAGAAGAGCATAGCCGACCGCACCGACGTGCCCTCTTGGCATGGCGAGCTCTATCTTGAGTTCCACAGAGGCACCTACACCACCATGTCCCGCAACAAGAGAAGCAACCGTAAGAATGAGTTTCTTTACGCAGACGCGGAGCTTCTCGGCACTACTGCAAAGGCGCTTCTCGGAAGCTCCTTCCCCAAAGCCGAGCTTCACAAGGGGTGGGAGATGATCCTTACCAATCAGTTCCACGATATAATTCCCGGATCCTCCATTCAGGAGGTATACGAGCAGAGTGATATCGACTACAACACCGTCAAGGAGATAGGTGAAAAGGTAATCAACGGCGTTCGCGAAAGCATTTCCGCGGGCATTGACAGTTCTCACGGCTACGTTGTATTCAACCCCCACTCCTTCGCTACACGCGGTCACGTTGTGATTGACGGTAAGACCGTGCTCACCTCCGAGCCTATCCCCGCCAAGGGATATCTTGCTACAAGCAGCTTTATCTGCGACAACGGTATTGCCATTGACGGCCATAGTGTCGAGACCGACAGACTTAGTGTTCGCTTTGATGAGCACTGGCAACTTGTCTCGGTATTCGACAAAAAGGCGGGACGACAGGTTCTTAAAGAGGGGGCTGTCGGAAATGAGCTAAGAGTTCACGCTGACTATCCCGATGCGTACGACGCCTGGGAGTGGCAGTACTATTCCCGTGAGGACTACAGAACTATCACCGCTGTAAGCGAGGTATCGGTGATTGAGGACGGAATCAGAAGAGGGATCAGAGTAGTTCGTCCTTACATGAATTCCACGATCACACAAAAGATATGGTTCTACGACGGACTTTGCCGTATCGACTTCGAAACCGTTGCTGATTGGCACGACAGACATCAGATGCTCAAGGCGGCATTCCCTGTAGATATCAATGCAAGCAAGGCCACTTACGAGATACAGTTCGGTACCGTAGAGCGTCCCACTCATATGAATACCTCCTGGGACATCGCCCGCTTTGAGGTATGCGCTCACAAATATGCGGATCTGTCCGAAGGCGGATACGGAGTAGCATTGATGAACGACTGCAAGTACGGCCACGACATTCACGATGGGGTTATCCAGCTTTCGCTGCTTCGTTCCTCTACCTGGCCCAACCCGGAGGCCGATCAGGATGAGATACCCGTGACCTACTCTCTCGTTCCTCACGAGGGTGATCTCGGCTCCACCGATGTGCATATGCAGGCCTACTACCTCAACTACCCCATGGTCGCACTTGCGGCTAAAGGAAATACGGACTCCATACCCCTCTTCTTCTCGGCTATGTCGGTAGATTGTGACAACGTGATTTGCGAGACCGTAAAGGAAGCAGAGCACGACGGCGACACGGTCATTCGTATGTACGAGTGTAAGAACAAGCGCACACGTGCTACCGTTTCGCTTGGCATCCCCGCAAGTCGCGTATTCCTCTGCGACCTTATGGAAAACGAACTCTGCGAGCTTCCCGTAAGCGACGGCAAGGTCGAGGTGAGCCTCGGCGGCTTCGAGATCCTTTCTCTTAAGATAAAAGAATAAAAGAAACAATCAGTTTAGTTGCGAATATCCGTACCAAACAAGAAGAGCCGGCTTTATGCCGGCGCTTCTTGTTGTAAGACCGCTCCGCAGATGCTCGCGAAGCGGTCTCTCGACGTTATGCATTTAAATACAATAGCCACTCTGCCTTCAAGCCTTCATAGCCTTTTCCGAAAACAGATTCCGGGTTCTGTGTTTGATAGGCTTCAAGAACCTTTTCCATTCCGTACGTATCGGCAAGATAGGCGACAAGAGAGGTTGCCTGTTCGTATGAAAGCTCAGCTCCAATCGAATTGCAGACCTTGTTGTTGGCAATCTGATATGCATCTCCGAGCGTTTTATATGCATTGAGCTCCAATTCGGCTTTGGCGGACACGTCGGTATACAAACGAAGATCAAAGGTGGCCGCCAGATCCAAGCTTCCTCCGCGGGCGGTGTAATCCTCATAAACTTTTTTGTAAAGAAGATACTGCTTGTTTCCCGCGCTTGCCTGTGCATCAAAATAGCCGTTTTTCGCCATCGTCAAAATCTGAATATACGACGCCGCGATCTGCTCGTTGAAGCCGAGAGAATTTCCAAAATAATTGCAAAGTCCTTCGCTCAACCAAATGTTGTCATTTTGGGTGATTCCCATTGCGTGAACCGCTTCGTGGAGCGCGGAATAGGAGTCGTTGATATACATATTTCCGGTGGCGTAAACGGTTTTGGAGAATCCGCTTCCGTCAAAGGTCATGTAGTAATGAAACGCTCTTTCTGTATCCAATCCCTCGTCAAAGCCTTGGGCTTTCAGATACTCGATCATTTCAAAGAGCCCCGTGGTATTGTGATAAAGAAATCCATGATATTGCGCAGGGGTTCCCGCGCTGAAATCCTTGAAATAATAGGTGACGTTTTCAAAGGATATAATATATTGATATGTTTGGTTGGACGAGAAATCCATGGACGCCAAAAACGATTCAATCTCTTTCGGTTGGACGTATTCCATATCCAAGCCCAGAGACTTCAGATAGGCGGTTTTATACTCACAGCGCCGATCAAGATCGGTCAACGCCTCAATACCGTATTCACTGTAAATAAAAGCAAACAGCGCCTCTGCCACCGGTACGGTCTTTTCTTTGTCATACGTAAAGAAATGGTCATATAGCGTCAAATAGGTCATGTTGGCACGGTTGTAGAAAAATTCCTTCAAATTTTCGACTTGTTTTCCGCTTTCATGTGCCGCAAGTCCCCGGATCAACCATTCTTCCCCGCTTGTCCGAACCGATGCAAACGGGTCGGCAGGATCTTCGGTGACAGGCTCCGTCGCCTCTTCCGTACCCTGCGTTTCAGCGATCGGCGGTTCTTGCGGGGTGTTCACACAGGAGCCAAGCAAAACGGTGACAAGCAATAAAAACGAGATCACGATTTTTTTCATGTTCTGCATCCTCACTTTCGGTTATTTAACGGAACCGCTCGCAAAAGCAGTTCCAATCCATCAAGACAACGTCGGAGTTGCATATATACTCTCCTGCCCCAAGAAGCTCTCTTTTGGCAGAGTCGCTCACGGCATCGGGTAGCTTGTCAAACAAAAAAATCCGAATTTGGGCGTCATCATCCCATTTGATTTTTTGGACACCGACCCGATTGACCTCCACCGCATTGGAAATAACGGCTCCGCGAACTTTGGTACTGTTAAAGACAAGGCGCTTCGATCGGTAAAAATCCAAGCGTTCGATGCTTTCGAAATGGTAGCGTTGATATTTCCACCTTCTGCAGATCAGCATCAGCTCAACCAATTGGCTTCCCTCTCGAAAGACGATGCTGTATCGCCCTTGAAACCAAGACGCCCACGGAAACACCCTGCATTTGATCAGCTCAAACCGATTCCTTTGAAGCTGCCTTTTGGTCTTCGCCAAAAAAGCAACGCATTTGAAAAAGCGGATGAAAAACAAGATCAAAAGAAGGGAAAGAATTGCGATCAAAAGCGGCAAATTGCGAATCTCGGTGCTCCCCTCCTCCGGCAAAAAGAAGGCGCCCGCAAGGATCAGCAACACCGCATACATGACGTATTTCATGGTCACTCCTTTTCATTCAAGCCGTAATATTGATTGAATCTGTCAAGCATATTTTGAATTTCATTCCTGAATGGCTCCAATTCTGAACAATTCAACATGGATTGCAACAGTTTTTTACAGAGTTGCTCTGTCGGAGCCGCACCGGGAAGCACGGTGGAATATAAAAGCTTGGATTTGTTTTCTTTTTCGGATTCCACCATATGCTTTTCCAGTGCATCAAAAATACGGTTGATATAGTTCTCTGCCATATCCGGTTGTCCGAGTTCAAGGTAACACAAGGCAATATGAGCATAGTCATAAAGCAGTTGTACTCCGTAGAATCCGGCATATTTGCCGTCCAATACGACCTCGAACAAAGCCGCCGCCTTTTGATAGTAAAAGAGCTTTTCCTCCGGTGACATATCGGGCAAAATCAGCTGTCGCACCGAACACTCGGCAAGATCAATTTCATAAATGAGATTTTTTAATATTTGTTCTCTGTATTTCTCGCCCTCCATCACGAATTTCGCATAAACCTCTCGGCTATGACGCAATGAGGGCAATTTTTTATAATAATATTTCCCCTTTTCCTTGATGGCGGGATCCTTCGAATCGGAGCAGAGTTGAATCATAATGCGATAGATCTCATTCCGCCTGTCATCATCGACACAACACTTTTCTGCGTGCTCTGCCAGTGAGATCATTTTTTCGACGCGCCCTTTGTCATATAGCTTTTTGCGAAACACGTGGAGCATCACGTCGGCATAATTGCCGTAATGATCGGGATTCAGTTCGATTTCCTCGATCCACGCCTGATAAACCCCCTCCCAATCCTTTTTTTGGTGGAGCTCATGAATTTTCACCTTGAATTCTTCCCGATGCTCCATGCTCCAAACCAATTCCATATCAAACAAGGAATCGATCGAGCATTGAAATAGCAGAGCGATTTTGGGCAAAAGCGCGATGTCGGGCGACAGCAAGCCTCGCTCCCACTTGGAAACCGTTTGCGAGGAAACACCGAGACGGTCTGCGACCGCCTCCTGCGTCAGGTTGTGAGAGCGTCTCAATTCCTTCAATTTGCTTTTCAGTGCCATGATTCCCTCCTGTTTTGCAGGATGTTGCGATGATCTGTCCTTATTATATCATACGCAAGACTGTTTGTAAATAGGCAATTTGGAACCCGATTCTGTCTGTTTTGTATCATTTTGACTCTCGAGCAAACGGCGATCCGCCAAAAAAATTTGATTTTTTTCAAAAAAACTATTGACAAACGAAAAAATCAGGCGTATAATGTGTAACAACAAATCACAAAAGGAGGAACTGCCATGTTTGCGAACAAGTTTTATTACTTTTATTTCTTTAGCATGGGCTGCCCGTCTTTTGTGAGATCCGAAAAATGATTGAATTTTTCGGAAGCAAACATACGGACAGTCCGCATCTGCTATGCTGAAAAGCATAATCGGAGGGCGGATTTTTTATTTTGCGATCAAAAAAGAACCCCAGATTCAGAAAAGAGGTACAGAACCATGCAAATGAATTTCCACAGAAAGCTCCCCATTCCCCAGGAGGTCAAGAAGGAATACCCTCTGACCGAGCACATGACCGCCGTCAAGGCAGCTCGCGACGAAAGCATCCGCGCCGTGTTTGACGGCAGATCGGACAAATTCATCCTTGTCATCGGTCCGTGCTCCGCAGATCATCAGGAGCCCGTGCTGGAATATATTTCAAGACTTCGCAAGATCGAGGAGCAGGTGTCGGACAAGATCATCATCATTCCCCGGATCTACACCAACAAGCCCAGAACCACCGGTCAGGGCTACAAGGGAATGCTCCATCAGCCCGATCCCGAGGCAAAGCCCGATATGTATAAGGGCATCGTTGCCATCCGTGAGCTTCACCTGGCGGCACTGCGCGATTACGATTTCTCCTGTGCCGACGAGATGCTCTACCCCGAAAACTACCGCTACCTCTCCGACCTGCTTTCCTACGTCGCGATCGGTGCGCGCTCGGTGGAAAATCAGCAGCACAGATTGGTGTCCAGCGGAATCGAGGCGCCTGTCGGCATGAAAAATCCCACGGGCGGCGATCTCGGCGTCATGATGAACTCGATCGTTGCCGCACAGTCGAGCCACACCTTCCTCTACCGCGGATGGGAGGTTACGAGCGAGGGCAATCCCTACGCACACTCCATCCTGCGCGGATACCTCGACTTTGCCGGCAGAAGCGTCTCCAACTACCATTACGAGGACCTGCTTCGCGTGAAGGAGCTTTATGAAAAATCGAATCTCGTCAATCCCGCTGTCATCGTGGATACCAACCACAACAACTCGGGAAAGAAATATCTGGAGCAGGTGCGTATCGCCAAGGACATCGTTCACAGCCGCAATCAGAATGCCGACATCAAGCAGCTTGTCAAGGGTCTCATGATCGAAAGCTATCTTGAGGACGGCGCTTGCAAGGCGGAGGAGCATATTTTCGGAAAATCGATCACAGACCCCTGCCTCGGCTGGGAAAAGACCGAGAAGCTGATTTTCGATATCGCAGATAAGCTTTGATAAAGGATGAATGGAAATGACAAACAAGCTGGATGAAGCAAGGAAGATCATCAATGAGGTAGACGCGCAGATGGCGGAGCTCTTCGTCAGACGCATGAGAGCCGCAGAGATGGTTTGCGAGCATAAAATGGAATATGGACTGCCGATCCTCGATCAAAAGCGCGAGGATACCGTGATCGAACGAAATGCCGCGCTTGTGGACGATGACGTCCTGAAGGGATATTATATCGACTATCTGAAGCATCTGATGTCGGTGTCCCGTGCCTATCAATATCGCATGCAAAGCGGGCTCAAGGTTGCCTACAGCGGCGTGGAGGGCGCGTTCGCTCACATCGCCGCCGGCAGAATCTTCCCCGAGGGAAACCGCGTTTCGTACAACGATTTCAAGGCTGCCTACGATTCGGTGCTCCGAGGAGAGTGCGACGTGGCGGTGCTCCCCATTGAAAACAGCTACGCGGGTGAGGTCGGTCAGACGATCGATCTGATCTTCTCGGGCAGCCTCTTCATCAACGGGATCTACGAGCTGGAGATCCACCAAAATCTGCTCGGCATTCCCGGGGCGACCGTCGACGACATCCAAAAGGTCACAAGCCATCCGCAGGCACTCAGCCAATGCCACGACTATATCAAAATGCGCGGCTTTGTTGCCGAGGAGGCCAACAACACCGCCCTTGCCGCCAAAACGGTTGCCGAGGCAAACGACAAGTCTCTCGGTGCGATCGCAAGCATGGAGACCGCCGAGATCTACGGTCTGAAGGTGATCGAGGCGAACGTCAACAAAAGCGGTGAGAACACCACGCGCTTTGCGGTGCTCTCCAAGGTGAAGGCATCTTCCCCGACGCTCGCCAGCACGGTTCTGATGTTCACCGTCAAGCATGAGGCAGGCTCGCTTGCCAATGCCATCAGCATCATCGGACACTACGGCTACAATATGACGGCTCTGCGCAGCCGACCGATGAAAAAGCACTCGTGGCAATACTATTTCTACGTGGAGATCGACGGCACGACCGACAGCGCGGACGGCAAAAAAATGATCGAAGAATTGAGCAAGGTGTGCGAAAAGCTCAAGGTGGCAGGCACGTTCGCCCCGCACACCGAGATATAAAAAAGACACAGGAGCAAGCAAAGGCGGAAACATTATGATCGTAGACGTAAGCAAAAAAATACTGATCGTCGGTCTCGGACTTCTCGGCGGAAGCTATGCCAAGGTGCTCAGACGCTTTGGATTTCACATCAGCGCCATCACGCTGGAGCAGAGCGCGATCGACTATGCAATCAAAGAAAACATGATCGACGAGGGGTCGACCGAGCTTGACGAGGGCATGATCGGTGACGCCGATCTTGTCATCTTTGCTTTGTATCCCCACGTGTTCGTGGATTGGATCGAAAAAAATCAAAAGCTGCTCAAAAGCGGCGCGCTGATCACCGACGTCACGGGTGTGAAGCGGAGCATCGTATATCAGATCCAGGATATGCTTCGCCCCGACGTGGAATTTATCGCGGCTCACCCGATGGCAGGTCGCGAGGTCTCGGGTGTCGAAAACAGCACGGACAGAATGTTTGTCGGCGCGAACTACATCGTGACTCCCACCGAAAAAAATACGCCCGAGGCGATCGAGACCTGCATCGAGCTTGGCAGATTGCTCGGCTTTTCCAACGTGACCACCCTCTCCCCCGAGGAGCACGACGAAATGATCGGCTTTTTGTCTCAGCTCACGCACTGCATCGCCATCACGCTGATGACCTGCAACGACAAGGAAAACATGGAGAAATTCACGGGTGACTCCTTCCGCGACCTGACCCGAATCGCAAGGATCAACGATCTGATGTGGAGCGAGCTGTTTGTGGCGAACAAGGACGTGCTTCTCGAGCAGATGGATCTGTTCATCCGCAAATTCAACGAGCTCAAGCTCATGCTGGAGACCGAGGACATTGACGGCATGAGAGCCATGATGCGCCATTCCACCGCTCGCAGAGCTCTGTTTGATAAAAAATGATATGGATAAATAAAGAGACTGTCTCAATTTTACGGTTGAGACAGCCTCTTTTTTATTTGTGCTTCATAAACGCTTTCACAAACGCGAGATGCTCTTGTTGATGCGGCTTGTTTTCGAGATAGCGACGAAGCAATCTTTCCTGATATGCGTCCAGATCGACCCTTTTGGCTTCTGCCTCCCCCAAGAGCTTCTTGATCGCGCTCATGCGAGCGGCATCGTCCAGGGAAACGTAATCCGGCACGAAAGCAAACTCCGCTCCGATCGTGTCACGCAGCTTTTTGCTGATCACCGACCATTGCTCGATCTCCGGTGGAAAATCCTCCGGTTGCGAATAGTCAATCCCCTGAAATGCAAGAAAGGTGCTTGCCATCCAAAAGTGTCCTCTTTCGTTGGGATGCACGCGGTCGGAGTCATATAAGATCTCACTCTGCATCGCGCGTGTGATCGCCGCATGATAATCACACAGCGCAATCCCCTTTTCCTTGGCAAAAGCTCTGACGAAATTCGCATATCCCTGTATCAAGGCATAGCCCCCTCGAAAATGAGAAGATTCTCCCGCCTGATATTCGGCATACGGCACCGGTGTGCATAGCGTCAGATCGATCCGACGCTCACACATGAGCGCGTAAAACCTCTCCAGATTTTTTTGATAATTCTCATATGCCGCCAAAAGCTTTCCGTAACGCGCTTCACTCGGGAGTTCCGACAACAACGAGCGGTTCGAATCGTTGACACCGATCATCAGAACGACGTGCGTGGGTTGATGGATCGCAACGTCCTCTTCATATACACGAAGCACGTTCTCCAGGGTTGATCCGCCGATTCCGCAATTGTAAAACTCCACGTGCAGATCCGGAAAATGCGTTCTGTAATAGGTGACGATATGCTTCAGAGAAAATCCAATGTGCGTGATGCTGTCACCGACAAAGCAAACGCGCGCGCCGTTCGGAAAAGTCTTCATCCTTTTGTTTCGCCTCTTTCATTTTTATCTTCGTTCATTATAATTATTATAATACAATGTGCTTTTTTTGTCAATAAATGGTCAAAAAAGACCGCTTCGCGAATGCTTGCGAAGCAGTCTTTCTTTTTGTTTTGTTCAAAACCGGCTTGTGATGAAGATTTCCAATCCAATGAGAATGAGGATCACACCGCCGAAGATCGATGCCTTGCCCGCAAGCTTGGTTCCCATGTGCCGTCCGATCAAAATGCCGAACAGACAGATGATGAAGGTGACGAGCGCGATGATGAGCGCGGCAAGAGCTGCTGAAAACAGGCTGTATTCGGCAATCGTAAATCCAACCGACAATGCGTCGATCGAGGTGGCAATTCCCTGCACCAGCAGTGCAACGAAGCCAACGCCTGCGCTCTCCTTCGACTCGTCCTCGTTTTTGATGCCCTCCAAAAGCATTTTTCCGCCAATGAAGCCAAGCAACGCCAACGCGATCCAGGGAATCCATTTTTCAAAGGAGGTGAAGTATTGCACCACCGTATGTACGCAAAGCCATCCCAAAAGCGGCATCAGTGCCTGAAAGAAGGCAAACATTCCCGCAATTCCGCAGCTCTTGCGCACCTTCATCTGCGGCTCGTTGAGTCCGTTGGCAAGAGACACCGAAAAAGCATCCATCGCAAGTCCGACGCCAAGCAAAATACTGTTCAAGAAAAAAACAAATCCAAGCTCCACGATATATGCTCCCTTTTTTGATCCTTTGTTTATCCGTTTCGTTCTTCTCTTCCCACCAGCTCGCAATATTCCTCATAGCTGCAAAGCACGCGCAATGCGGCAAGCAGCGCATTTGGAGTCATCCCCGCAGGCAGTCCGAGACGTGCGGCAAACGCGTCTCTGCGCGCACTGCTCTCCTCCCCTCCCGTGAGTCCGTCACGGTAAAGGTCTGCCTTGCAAAGCGGGTTTTCCAGCATACGCTCCTTGACGCGCTCAGCGTCTGCGTAGGGCTGCAAAAGCCGATATAAGAAATCGTTTTCCATTCCCTCCACACCGAGGACGCCCTCTGCCGATACCTCGCTCTTGCGCTTTTCCTTTCCCGCGATGCGCGGAATATAAAGATGGATCACGCGCTCGGGCGGCAGACAGGAGCTGATATGTGAGCGGATCAGCTTGCCCGCACCGTCGCTATCTGTCAGAACGATCAGCGGTGTTTTCTGCGCAAGCGCACGAAGCAGCTGCTTTTTTTCGGTCCTTTTGAAGACACCGAAGCCGTCGGTGGTCAGGATCTGTGCCTCAACGACCGCCTCCAGGCGCAGCTTGTCATAGCGTCCCTCCACGAGGATGGGATACGGAATTTTCAACCGCTCGCGCACCGTCATCTCCGTACCATCCAAAGAACGAGCACCAGGACACCGAGTGCGATGCGATAAATGCCGAACGGTGCAAAGCTGTGCTTCTTCACAAAATCCATCAGGAATCGGATCGCCATCAGCGACACGAGGAAGGACACCAGAAATCCGATGGCAAGCACCACCCAAGCGTCAACGGGAACCGTCACGCCGTTTTTCGCGACCCAGGAGCCAAAGCCGAGCAGCTTGATGCCGCTGGCTCCCACCATGGCGGGAATCGCCATGAAGAAGGAAAACTCCGCACCCGCCGTGCGCGAAAGTCCCAGCAGCATCGCGCCGAGGATGGTCGAGCCCGAACGGGAGGTACCGGGAATGATCGAGAGCGTCTGGAACGCGCCGATCAAAAACGCGGTGCGGTAGGAGATCTGATCCACGCTTTCAATGCGCGCCATCTCGCCCTTGTGATGTCGTTCCACAATGAGAAATGCGATACCGTAAACAATCAGAGCGATCGCAACGACGACAGAGTTATACAGCCATCCGTCGATGTCCTTGCCGCTGAGCTTTTCCAGAAGCTTATCGCCCAAAATACCCACCAACGCTGCGGGAACGCTTGCCAGAAGCACCTTGAACCAAAGGCTCCAGGTTCCGCGCTTTTCTTCCGGGCTCTTTTTTCCCGAAAACGGCCACAGCTTCTGCCAGAACAGAATGACGACCGCCAGAATCGCGCCCAGCTGGATCACGACCTGAAACATCTCTCCGAATTCCGCCAGAAACGCGGTATCCTCGGAAAAGGCAAACGGCAAAAAGTCCTCAATGAGGATCAGATGACCCGTGGAGCTGACGGGAAGCCATTCGGTGACCCCCTCAACTATTCCGATTATCACGGCTTTCAAGTATTCTATAAATCTCATAGGACTGCTCCTTATTTTGCGCGAATAATATCCCCCACCT
>JAZSJS010000146.1:0-4297 GCA_045534435.1 Eubacteriales bacterium | reverse complement strand
AATCGGCGTCCCGAATGCGATCGCATTCGGGACGCCGATTTTTTGCTTGAAGGGTTATTCGGTGGGGAAGGGGACTTCGCCGTTGGAGTAGAGCTCCATGTATTCCTCCATGGACATATCGAAGTTTTCATAGAAGAATTCGTCCAAAGCCTCGTTGAACGTGCCCATGGCAAAGAGAACGTCAACCGCGATCAGACAAACGAAGAGCACGATGGCGATGATGGCAAGGATGAGACCTGCGGTTGCCATGCCCTGCATTTTTCCGCCGTTGTCGCGCTTTGCAAGGACTGCCATGACGATGGCGAGGACCGCGGGAACGATGGCTACGCGGTAAAGAACGCAGCAGCAGCAAATAAAGACGAGCGAAACGATGCCGAGAACGAGTGCGGCGATCGCAAAGCCTTTGCCGTTTTTGGAGGGCTGCTGCGGTGCCATATCAAAGTTGATCGGCGGTTGTTGATCGTTTTGCGGTGTGTAATCAAAGTTGTTCATGGGGAGTTCCTCGCTTTCCTTGAATTGTTGGGAATAACTATATTAAAATTATATCATAAAGAATTGCAAAATGCAATATCATCTTGAAATTTTTTTCGAAATATGATAAAATATGATCATAAAAGCTACAAGGAAGTAAAAAAACATGATCAACCGTCGTTCGGCAAGGCGTTACCTGCTGTTTCACGCGGGACTTTTGCTCTTGCTTTTGCTGTTTCCCCTATACCGTGCCGTTGCCTCTCACGTCACGCAATTTGTGACGGGATGTGTGATCCACGACCGATTTTTTGTCTACTGTCCCCTGTGCGGCGGCACGCGGGCACTCGACGCGCTGCTGCATTTCGATCTTTTGGCGGCGCTGCGCTTCAATTCCTTCGTCGCGTTTGCGGCGGTGCTTGCCGTGGTCTTGGATCTGATTGCCCTGGCCCGTTTGCTGCGAGGAGAGTCACGGCTTTTGATCTTCCCCAATTGGGCTTGGATCGCGCTCGCGGTCCTGATGCTTGTGTATGCGATCCTGCGCAATTATCTGATGATCGCACACGGCTACGATCCTGTCGGAGATCTCGGAGGATTCTGGCAAGCGATTCGTAAGTGAGCTGATAAAAAAGAAAACGTCCGTACATACTAACGGTACCGACGTTTTTCTTTTTGGGAGGGTATTATGCGGGTATTACACGTCATCAGCGATCAAAATATCGGAGGTGCGGGAGTGCTTCTGACCTCTCTTTTGCGCAATTTTGATCGGGCACGCGTGGAGAGTACGGTCGCGCTCCCCGAGGGGAGTGCCTTGCGGGGGCGGATGGAGCGGTTGGGGGTTCCGATCAGAATGCTTCACGCCCCTGCCGATCGCTATTCGGCGGCTTCCGTGCGTGAGATCAGCCGTCTGATCCGCGAGAGCCGAAGCGATCTCGTGCACGCAAACGCCGCGCTGAACGCGCGGATCGCGGGGAGACGATGCGGGATTGGGGTTTTGCACACCCGTCATTGTTGCTTCCCGGTCAAGGGACTTTTGCGCTTCCCTCCGATTCGCGTGCTTGGGGGAATGGGAAACCGGATGCTCTCAGACCGTGTGATCGCGACTGCAGAGGCTGCGGCAGAGAATCTGCGTGCGCTGGGGATCCCACGCAAGAGCATTGAGGTGATCGTCAACGGCTCGGAGCCTGTGCGCGCGGTTGATGGGGACGAGCTCTCGCGCCTGAGACAGCGTTGGGACTTGCGGGAAGAGGAGTTTATCGTGGGGATTTGCGCGCGTCTGGAGGTATATAAGGGCCACGAATGCTTTTTGCGTGCGGCGAGGATGCTGTTGGATCGGCATCCGCAGAGACGCTTCCGCTTTCTGATCGTGGGAACGGGGTCGCAGCGAGAGGAGCTGGAGCGGATGGCGGAGGGTCTCGGAATCTCACCTTGGGTGGTGTTTACCGGCTTTGTGGAGGACATGGCACCGATCTATCGCCTGCTTCGCGTCAACGTCAATTGCTCAAGCGGAACAGAGACCTCCTGCCTGGCTCTTTCGGAGGGGATGAGCGCAGGGGTTCCCTGCGTGGTCAGCGCGTTCGGCGGAAACACCGCGATGGTGGGGGAGAGCGCGGCGGGCTTCGTCGTTCCCGTGGGAGACGCCGTGGCGGTGGCGGATGCGATCGGGCGGATCGCGTGCGACGGTGCGCTAGAGGCACGTATGCGGGAGACCGCGTATGCGCGGTATCTTGAATGCTACACGGCAAAGCGGATGAGCGATCGGGTGACCGAGCTCTATGAGGAGGTCATGCGAGGGAAAGGCAGCGCTCAAAAACAGATACTTGACATCGGTTGAAAATCGTAGTATAATAAAAAGGTATAGTCCGAGACGTGGCAAGTGATTGACGTGAAAGGGAGAGTGAGACAGAGGAATGACGACGGAAAAAAAGAAATTTAAAAGCGTGAGAGAATTTCTGAGCAGGCTGATCTATACGTATCGTCTGGTCTGGGATTCGGGACGCGGATCGCTCTTGCTGATGCTTTTCATCTCGATCATTGAGGGATGTCTGCCCGTGATCAGCGCGATCCTTTCCAAAAATATTTTGAACGAGCTGCAATTTCTGATCCAAAATCCCTTGGAGCAGACCGATTTCGGAACGCTTCTCAAAACGCAGCTGGTGTTTTGGCTGATCTTTTTCTTCGTTTTCAAGATCTTGGGAAATCTGATTGGCCGCATCAATAGCACGGTCATGCGTTTGGTGGGCGAGCGTCTGATCGCCCACATCAAGCTGCTGATCATGAATCAAACGCAGGAGATCGATCTGTCGGCGTTTGACACCCCCGCATTCTTTGAAAAATTGGAGAATGCCGACAGAGAGGCCGGCTCGCGTCCGGTTACCATCCTCCACTCCTCCTTTACAATGCTGAGCACAATCATCAGTCTGGCGTCTTATTTTATCGTGCTGTCCACCGCCATGCCCCTGGCGGCGATCTGCATGATCATTGTCTCGATCCCCGCGGCGCTGGTCAATTTTACATATCGGAAAAAGCTGTTTGAATATATCAAATACAATTCCAGAAACCGCCGCGAGATGAATTATTATTCCTCTGTGCTGGTGAATAAGGATCTGGTCAAGGAGATCAAGATCTTTTCTCTGTCGAAGTACTTTATCACCAAATACAAGGAGGTATTTGAGCGCTATTTCAAGGGCTTGAAGCGATTGATCGTCAAGGAAAATCTGCTTTACACGATGATCACGGTCATTTCGTCTCTGACCAGCTGCGCGTTTTTTGCGCTGATCGCCTATCAGGTGATCGTCGGAAAGATCATGATCGGTGACTACACGCTTCTGACGGGCTCGCTGACCTCGATCGCCGCGAACGTCTCCTCCATGATCATGCTTTCCGCGTCGATCTACGAGGGCACATTGTTCATCGACAATCTGATGTCCTTTTTGGATGAAAAATCCAAGATCAAGGAGACCTGCCGTCAAAAGCGCCATATTTCGCCCGGACAGGCGCACAGGATCGAATTTGTGGGCGTCAGCTTCCGCTATCCCGAGGCAGACTCCTACGTGCTGAAGGACATCAACGTGGTATTCGCGCCCGAGGAGCTGACGATGATCGTCGGCTTGAACGGTGCGGGAAAGACCACGCTGATCAAGCTCATGACAAGACTTTACGATCCGACCGAGGGCGTGATCCTGCTGGACGGCTACGACCTGCGGGATTATTACGTGGAGGATCTGTATCGGCTCTACGGTGCGATCTTCCAGGATTTCGGGAAATATGCGGTATCGGTTGCCGACAACGTTCGCTTTGGAAATCTTTCCAGAGAGGACGGAGAGGAGGCACTGACCGATTCGGTGCAAAAGGCGGGAGCGGAGGAATTTGTCAACCGCTTGCCAAAGGGCTATGACACACAGCTGATGCGCGTTTTTGAAAAGAGCGGAACCGAGCCGTCGATCGGACAATGGCAAAAGATTGCCATCGCAAGAGCCTACTATGCCGGTTCGGATATTTTGATCCTCGACGAGCCCACGGCATCTCTCGATCCCTTGGCGGAGCAGGAGATCTACAACCAATTTGAAAGTCTGCGCAAGGGCAAGACCACGATCTTCGTGTCTCACCGACTTTCCAGCGCGACCGTTGCCTCCAAGATCATCGTCATGCGTGAAGGACAGATCGTGGAGCAGGGAACACATGCCGAGCTGATGGCGGCAGAGGGAGAGTATTTTGCCCTGTTTACGACACAGGCGCGCCGCTATGCCCAAAAGGGGACTGACGTGGACACCTGACCCAAAAAGAACAAACGAAAAGCCGGCAATCGCATTTGCGATTGCCGGCTTTC
>JAZSJS010000134.1:0-22433 GCA_045534435.1 Eubacteriales bacterium | reverse complement strand
CCGCCATGGCTCCGATCCGACTTTGGGTATCGCCGAGAAGAGTGCTTTGGTGTAGGGGTGGAGCGGGTTGGAGAAGATGTCCTTCTTGTTTCCGAATTCCACCATCGAGCCGAGGTACATGACGCCGATCTTGTCCGAAATGAACTTGACCACCGACAGGTCGTGCGAGATGAAGAGATAGGTCAGATTCATCGAGTGCTGCAGCTCCTTGAGCAGATTGATGATCTGTGCCTGGATCGACACGTCGAGCGCCGAGACCGGCTCGTCGCAGACCACCAGCTGCGGATTGACCGACAGAGCACGCGCGATGCAGATTCTCTGACGCTGACCGCCCGAAAATTCGTGGGGGTATCTCTCGTAGTAATAGTCACGCAGACCGCACTTTTCCATCAGATCCAGAACGTAATCC
Source organism: Eubacteriales bacterium (assembly GCA_045534435.1). GTDB lineage: Bacteria > Bacillota > Clostridia > Oscillospirales > CAG-272 > UMGS1865. The sequence continues at coordinate 22,024 of JAZSJS010000134.1, read as the reverse complement.
TTGATCTCTGCCTGCGGCACGATCTTGTGCACGCGCACAGGCTCGGAGAGGATGTCACCGACGGTGCTTCTGGGGGGGAGGGAGGAATAGGGATCCTGGAAGATGATCTGCATCTTGGTGCGGATGCTGCGCATCTGCGCGGTCTTATAGTCGGTAATATCCTTGCCGTCGAAGATGATCTGACCGCCGTTTGGCTGATGCAGCTTGAGAATGGCTCTTCCGAGCGTGGTCTTTCCGCATCCCGACTCACCGACGATACCCAGCGTTTCGCCGGGCTTGAGCTTGAAGGAAACGTCGTCAACGGCGATCAGCTCCTGCAGAACCTTGCCCGTCAGAGATTTCTTGAGGGGGAAGGCCTTGCGAAGGTGTCTGACCTCCAGAAGCGCGTCCGGATCGAAGGGGAGTGCTTTGTCTGCCTCGATCCTTGCCTGCTTGGCTTCTTCCTCACGGGCGGCGATCGCCGCGTCGTCAAAGGCTTGGGCGTCCTGCATGATCTCGTTTTCAGCCATGATTCTCCTCCTCTCCGTACAGGTGGCAAGCCACGTAGTGCGTGGGGCTCACCTGAACCATTTCGGGATAGTCACCCGCGCACTTGTGAATGCATTTCGAGCATCTTTCCTTGAAGTAACAGTAGTTCGGCATGTTCACCGGATTGGGAACGTTGCCGGGGATATTAAAGAGCGTGTCCGAATCGGAATCCATGGTCGGCTTGGACTTCTGGAGGCCGATGGTGTAGGGATGCATCGGATTGTGGAAGATCTCCTGGACCGTACCCTTTTCGATCACGCGTCCTGCGTACATGACGACGACGTAGTCCGCCATCTCGGCGATGATGCCGAGGTCGTGGGTGATGAGCAGGATCGAGCCGTTGATCTTGTCCTTCAGGTCGCGCAAGAGATCAAGGATCTGTGCCTGAATGGTGACGTCAAGCGCGGTGGTCGGCTCGTCGGCGATGATCAGACGCGGATTGCAGGCAAGTGCCATCGAGATCATCACACGCTGTCTCATACCGCCCGAAAGCTCATGCGGATAGGCATTGTAGACACGCTCGGGCATGGCAATACCCACCAGGTTGAGCATCTCCAAAGAGCGTTTTTTCGCGTCCTCCTTGGTAGCTCCAGGGGTGTGGATGAAGGTGACCTCATCCAGCTGATTTCCGATGGTGAAAACGGGGTTGAGCGAGGTCATCGGCTCCTGGAAGATCATCGAGATCTGTCTGCCGCGGATGCGGTGGATCTCGTTGATCGGCATATTCGCGATGTCATATACCTTTTCTTCCATTTCATAAACGGTTTTGCCATCCTTCTCTCCCGTGGGGATCGGGTTGCCCTTTGCGTCGCGGCGGTAATCGTACGCCTTGAAGCGGATCTGACCCGAATAGATCTGTCCCTGCGGGCCCTGGAGAAGCTGCATGACCGACATGCTTGTGACCGATTTGCCGCATCCCGACTCGCCGACGACGCCGACGACCGAATTTTGCGGCACGTTGAAGGAAACGCCGTTGACCGCCTTGACAACACCCTGATCGGTGAAGAAATAGGTGTGCAGATCGTCGATCTCGAGGATGTTTCTCTCGTCCTTGAGCGTGGAGATAAACTCGCTCTCGTCCGCCACGCGGTGCTTGCGCTTTTCAAGCGCCTTCATCACCTTGGCATTTTCCTTTGCGATCGCGCGGATCTCCTTGCCCGAGAGATAGTGACTGTTTTTGGTATTCTTTTTCATGGCGATCACCTCCTCATCTTGGGGTCAAGCGCATCGCGCAGACCGTCGCCGACGAAGTTGAACGCCAGCACTGCGATGATGATGCAGAGTCCGGGAGGGCCCCAGATATTAAAGAAGTTTTGCAGAATGTTCTGGTCCTCGGCAACGATGTTGATCATCGTACCCCAAGCGGCATAGGGCGCGCGCACACCCATGTTCAGATAGGAGAGTGATGCCTCGTAAAGGATCATGCCGCCCAAAGAGAGCGTCATCGAGACGATGAGCTGGGGCATGACGTTGGGGATGAGATGCTTGAAGATCTTGCGCGAGGTGGAGTAGCCCATCGCCTCCGCAGCGACCATATATTCCTGCTCGCGCAAGGAGAGGATCTGACCTCTGACAAGGCGCGCCGTTCCGGGCCACGAGAAGAGTGTGAGGAAGGCCATGAGGAAATAGATACGCGAGGAGGATTCGACGTTTGCCGCGTCGAGCAGCGTGCTGATGATGAGCAGGATCGGGAATCCCGGCAGACACATCAGAATGTCGCAGATACGCATGATGACGTTGTCAACGGCGCCGCCGAAGTAGCCCGAGATGCCTCCGAAGATGATTCCGAACAGTGTGATGGCGAAGACGGCGATGAAGCTGACCGCCAAGGAGATGCGTCCGCCGTACATCAGACGGGTGAAGACGTCTCTGCCGTCCTTATCGGTGCCGAGCAGATGCTCGGAGCTGGGCTTTGCAAGCGAGTTGATGCGCTTGCCGGTCTCAACTACCTGATAGAAGGAGACCTCCTCGCCCTTTTCGTTTTTGTAGGTGACCTCTGCCATGGTATATTCGATCTTTCCCGACATATCCTGCTCGGTCTCTCCCCATGCGGTATATACCAGAGGGCCGACCCAGCAGAAGAGGAAGAGCGAGATGAGCATGACAAGGCCCACGATGCTGAGCTTGGAGCGGAAGAAGCGGCGCACGACCATGCGCATGGGAGACATCAGACGCACGTTCTTTTCGAGCGGCTCGTTCTCCTCAACCTTCGCGGGTGCTGCCGTGCTTTCGAGTGCTTTGGACGCGGAGGCTTCGCTTTGATTTAATTTTTCATTTTGTTCCATGATCAAAGCCTCCTTATCAGCTCAATTTCACGCGCGGGTCGACCACGGCGTACATCAGGTCGGCGAGCAGAACGCCGATGACGCTGAGCAGCGCGAGGAACATATTGTAACCCATGATGAAGGGAATGTCCGCCTGCATCATCGCCTTGAAGGCGATGTTTCCGATACCGGGCAGGTCAAAGACCTGCTCGGTGATGATCGCACCCGAGAACAGCGAGGGAAGAAGCCCTGCGAGCGAGGTGACGAGCGGAATCAGCGTGTTGCGGAATGCGTGCTTGTAAATGACGACCTTTTCCTTCAGACCCTTTGCGCGGGCGGTACGGATATAGTCGGAGGAAAGCACCTCGAGCATATTCGTACGCGTCATTCTCATGCGTCCGCCGATGCTCAGGATGACCACCGTGAGGATCGGGATGAACATATGGCGCAGATAGTCGCCCAGAAGAGCGAGGACGTTGGAGAAGTCCTTGGTCGCGTCCACGAGACCCGAGGGCGGGAACCAGCCAAGCTTCATGGCAAAGACGTCCTTGAGGATTTGTCCGAAGAAGAAGGTTGGCAGGGAGATACCCACCATGACCAGGATCGTGACGATGTAGTCGCGCAGAGAATACTGATGCGTTGCCGCCGTGATGCCGAGCGGGATCGCGATCAGAAACTCGAAGAAGGTTGCGATGAGCGCCACGGCAAACGAAACGCCCATGTGATCGACGATGACGTTGAGAACCGAGTCACCGTAAACAAAGCTTTTACCGAAATCGAAGCGGCACAACGCACCCAGCCAATTGACGTATCCCTTGAGGATGCCCAGGAAGCTGTTGTCCTGCAGGCCGTACATTTCGTACATTTTTTCAACTGCCGTTGCATCGAGCGAGGTGTTGCTTTGCAACGCGCTGATCTTGTTGGTAACAAAGTCGTACGGCATTGAGCGCACGAGAATGTAGATGATCAGCGAAACACCCAGCAGGATGAAGATCGACAGCAAAAGTCGTTTCAGAATGTATTTGAACATAAAGTCCCCCCGAGGCTGTGATCAGTCTGCAAATTCGATCGTCCAGATCTTATCCAGAGGAGAGGAGTAGGGGTTGATCTCGGCGGGAAGCGATTCTGCGTCGATGATCTCTGCGTTGTAGGCGTACAGAACCTTACGCTGGTAAACGGGAAGCTCGATCGCGAGGTCGAGGACCTTGCCCATTGCCTGCTTGTAGAGTCCCGAGCGGATCGTCTGATCCTCGGTCTCGCGAGCCTGGTCGATCAGATCGCTCAGCTCGTTGAGGAGACGGGTCTCGTCGGGATAGTTGATCTCGTTTGCGAGGATCTCACGGTAGCCCCAAGCCAGCGTGCTGGTTGCGGTGGAGTTCTTGTGGTAGACCTGATACATATCGGGGTCCACGGTCGTGCCCCAAGCGGCTGCCCAAACGGCGAGAGAGCCGGAGGAGAGCTTGGTGAGTGCCTGGGTATCCGGAACCACCTCGATGTCCCAGCCACACTCGTTGAGCAGGTCTGCGGCACTCTGGAAGGTCTGGTAGGTCGGGTGATCGGTCAGGTTTGCGCCTGCGATGGTAAACTTGATGGAGAGCTCGCTGTCACCCTCGGAAACGCCTGCGGCAGCCATGAAGTCCAGGATCTTCTGCTTTGCTGCGTCTCTGTTGAAGCGAGGAGCGGGATAGTCGTGCAGGTTGTCACGGTCGTTGGAGCCGTCTGCTGCCTTGGGATATGCCCAGCTGACGGTGGACATGGGCCAATAGATCGTCTCTGCCATACCCGTGCTGTAATAGCTCAGCGCGAGGCTGGTATCCATCGCGGTCATGATCGCCTTGCGGATGTTGAGATTCGGAACCTTGCCGGCATTGATGCCGATGTAACCGTAGCCGAGCTGATCGGTGTAGGTGGTTGCGATGCCGTTTGCCTTGAGGGAGTTGAGCTTGTCAATGTTGTTCTGCGTGAACTGAGGGGTTACGAAGTGGACCGAGCCGGTCTCGAGTGCGTTGATGGCGTTGGAGGCGCTGACGACCTGATAACGGATCTTTTCGATCTTGGGAGCGCCGAGCAGGAAGCTCTCGTTTGCCTTGAAGTAGACGACGTTGTTGCTGAAGAATGCGTTGCCGTCGGGGTTGTCACCGTTGTTGCTGTCGGTTGCCTTGTAGGCGCCGGCACCCATGGGAACCTTGACGTTTCTGGAGGACTGAATGACGTTCTTCATGAAGTCAAAGGAGCCGTATTCCACGCCGAACTTGTTGTTGACGATGTCCACGGTGTAGCCCTCTGCGTAGTAGTGCTGGGGAGCGACCGAGAACGCGAAGTTCCAGATCGCCTTGGGGTCAACGCCGTTGATGGTGATCTCGAGAACGTCGTATTCGGAATCGGGATTGGAGACGGTGCCGTCGGGATTGTGGCTGTGTGCGACGGTGTAGGTGCCGTTCTTCGCGGTGACGCTTGCGCGGTCGGTGGTGTGACCGAGAGAAACGATACCCGAGATGTTCTGAATGGCGAGCTGACCGTCCACCATGTTCTCGCGCAGAAGCACTTCCTTCGCCTTTGCGGTGTACTCGGTGTTCAGCTTCTGAGCGGTTGCCCAATACTGCAGAATGATGTGCAGCTCGGTCGAGATCTTGGAATTGTAAACGTAATCGATGGCAGTTGCCTCGTCGACGGCGACTGCGGTGTTGTAGTCGGGAGTGACCTTCTTGATCTGATTCTTGAGAGGCTTGTTGGTGACGGGATCCTTCTCGTATTCAACGGTTACGAAGCCCTCTGCATACATGAAGGAGAGCACGTCATAGTTCAGGCCCTGCTCGTTGCAGATGTTGGTGAAGGCGGTCTTGTAGGGCTCCTCGAGATAAGCCTCCTTCGCGCTTGCGAAGTCGGTTCCGAGCTCCTCCTTGAAGAGCTTGAGCGCCTGCTCGTAGTCAGCCTTGAGCTGGTCGTTTGTGACCGATGCGGTGTCGTTGGAGAGTGCCTTCTTGTAGCCGTCGGAGAGCGAGTGTCCGGCGATTGCCGCGATCATCTGATCGTAGGTTGCCTCGAAGGAGCCTGCGGTGGGAGTTCTGCCCGTGCTCTTGAAGAGGTTGATCAGCTCGAGAACACGTGCCTGTGCGCGGGCGGTTGCGATGTTGGTCAGATTGTCGTCCGCATCGTCTCCGTTCGAAAGGAGCTGCTGGGTTCTGTATGCCTGCAGTCCGACGATATCGGTCGAGTACATGGTCGAGGAGCCCGAGTAGACGGGATCGAGGTAGACGTAGAGGTTGAAGAGCACGTCGTTCATGGTCAGCGGCTTGCCGTCCGAGAACTTGATGCCGTTTTTGATGACGAAGGTGTAGGTCGTCTTGTTGGTTGCGGCGTCGTAGGCGATCTGATAATCCTTGACAACGACTGCCTCGTTGTCACCGCAGGCAACCGTGACGTTGCCGTTCTCGTATCCGGTCGTCAGCATACCGATCTGCGTCATGGAGACGATGGTAGCATCGGGGCCGGTGGTCGAATAGAAGGGATTGAACAGACCGTCCAGATCCTCGGTCATGACGACCAGAGCGTCGGTGTTCTTGTTCGAGTTTTTGCAACTGCTGCATGCAGAGAAGGACACGAGTGCGCCCAGAGCCATGGCTATGCAGAGCAAAATCGAGACGATTCTTCTTGTTTTCATAACTTTTTGTTCCTCCAGAATTTTTTATAATAAATTAATTGGTTCCGTTTTGAGTCAGTGTGACGGTTTTGTCCTCGTTGACCGTGAGAGAAAATTCGTTTTCCTCATTTTTGATCAATTCACACGTGATGCCATCTGTCGAAAGTGTGCCGTGGGTTCCGTCCGCGCAGAGCAGACCGATCTCGTAGTGACCGTCCAGACCGTAGTCCGTGATCAGGCGTGCCGCGTCGATCTGAAGCGTTCCGCTTACAGAGACGTCGGAGAGGGTTGCGCCGTCGGCAATCAGTCCGGCAAGCAGACCGAAGGAGGCGCCGTTTGCGTTGATCGAGCCGATGACGGTGTAGGTCAGGTTTTCGATGGTCAGGTCTTCGATCACGGCAGATTCGTGAAGCTTTCCGAAGAGACCGCCGGCCTCCTGCTTGGTGTCTGCCTGATTGACGGTGATGTTGGAGATCTTGTGTCCTCCTCCGAGGATCGTTCCGCGGAACTCACCCTTTGCAAGAGTGGGTGACCAGGTCTGATTGGTAAAGTCAAGGTCAGCGCAAATGAGGTAGCAGCCGCCGAGCCTGCTGGTTTCATAGAACTGCTTGGCGGTGTAAATGTGGAACCACTCGCCCTCCAGCCAGGTGGTGTAGACCTTGACGGTCTTGGCATCCGAGATTCCCTTTTCATAGTCGACCGAGCCACCGACGCTTTCGGTGATCTCCTGCGTCATCTCGGGATCCAGATATGCCTTGTCAAAGGTCTTGCCCTCGACGGTGGGGAAGCGCTTCATGTCGATCTTGCCCGTGCCGGTGTTCCATTCGGGAAGTGCCAGCTCCAGGAGCTGCTGAGTTTGAAGCAGCGTGAATTGGTTGGTTGCGGAATCCAATGCATAAAATTCGTAGGTGTAATAGGGGATCCATGCTGCGTAGAGCGTCATGGCCGGCTCAGATGAGGTGTAGCTGCCGTTGGGATCGACCTCAAGTCGGTCCTTGGCAAAATCCCATCTGCCGCCGTAAATGTAGCCCTGCTCCTTGCCGGAGACGCTGCAAAGATTTCCGTCCACGTCGAGCGGATTGCCGTTCTCGTCGGTGCGGAGCGTACGCTCGCGATACCAGCCTGCGAGGAAGTATCCCGTGTTGGAGACCTCAAAGGCATTGTTCTCGCGGCGGCTGTCGTCGGGCGAGATCAAAGCGATCTCTGCCTTGCCGGAGGCGTTTTGCTTGGCGTTGGCGGGGTTGAAGACGTCAACCAGATAGACGTCGTTCGTTCCCGCAAACATTCCGCCGTTTGCGTCGAAGCGGACGCTGACGGTGTAGCCGTCGGCATCGGCGCTCGTGTAGGGCTTCTCCCACTTGGAGCAGGCAGCCAGCGCCACGATCGCCAAGACCAGCAGAGCCGTCATCAAAAGTAGTTTACCGTATTTTTTCATCTGTTGTTCTTCTCCGAAAGCTTACGCTCTCTCCGACGGGGCGTCGGATTTCTGTTCGGAATTTTCGTCGGCGGACGCCTCCTCACCTGCATCTGCAGGCGAGGGGTCGGTTGCGTCCTCCTGTTCGTTGGGTTCTTCTGCTTGAGGCTCATCCTCGGAAGAGACCTCTGCGTCGGCTTCCTCGGCGGGCTTTTCCTCTTCCTCGGTTGCTTCGGCTTCGTTTTCGCTGTTCTCACTGTTTTCAGCGTTCTCGGCGTTCTCACCGTCCTCGGGGGAGGTGGGAGGCGTTTTGGGCTTGTTCTTCTTGCGAAGCAGGATGAGAAGCACAATTGCCGCGACTGCGCTCACCAGGAAGAGAGCGCCAAAGACGATGCAAAGGATCTCTGCCGTCGTCAGGGGCGTCTTTTCTGCGGGAGGCTCGGGCTCGGGTGCCGGCTCGCCGTTCTCCAGGAATTCGAGGTTGGCGATACGCTTCTCCGCCTCCTGAAGCTTTGTGTAGTTGGTAACCAGAGCACGTTGCTCGAGCAACGCGATCTTGTCGTAAGCCGCGCGAGCTGCCGCCACCAATGCCTTGTCGGCAAGGGAGACCACGTCGGGAAGTGCGTTGATCGCCGCGATCGCAGCCAGCGTGACGTCGTCGGGTGCTGCCGCGCCGTCGACCGTGACGTTGAAGTATTGCGCGAAGATAAAGGAATCGTAATTCCGTCCGTTGACGGGACGGCTCATGACGACGGAGCTGTCCACGTGGCCGACGTAATCAACGAAGTTTGCGCCGTAGTAGACGTTGTAGGGATTGCTGACCACGTTCCACATGAAGTAGGGAACGATGCCGAGACCGTTGCGATCACCGGTGGTGACGCCGTCCGGCTCGACGATGGTGTATTTTCCCGTGGCGGGAATATTTTCACCGGACGAATAGTAGCTGAAGTCGAACTCCTCCTCGAGGATCGGCGCGTCATAGCTTGTGAAGACGACGAGCGTCAGCTTTTCACAACCGTAGAAGGCCTTGTGTCCGATCGAGATGAGCGACTGCGGCAGGAGCGCCTTCACGACGTCGCTTCCGGCGAATGCCATCGCGCTGATGCGCACGGTGCCGTCTGCGACCTTGGCGGTATCCTCACCGCGGGAAGCATAGGAGATCAGCTCATAGCCGCGAGGAACCACGCGGTAGAGCGATCCGTCGATCACGCGGATCGTGTCGTTCAGGTCGAAGGTGTAGACGGTGGTCAGGTACTCCTTGTTGTTGAAGGTTTCGGATACGGTGCTCGAGAAGGGAGCGAGGATACAGAATGCGAAGGGATTGTCTCCGATCTCGGTGATCTTGTTTCCGAGCGTGAGCTCGAACGCAGTAGGTGTATCCTTGAGGAATGCCGCGTCGCCGACACTCGTTGCATTCGAGAGGTCGGCTTCGGTCAGAGCGGTGAGAGCGAATGCATAATTGCCGATCTTTGCGAGGCGGCTCATGCCGTTGACGGTTGCAAGCTGCGTGCAGTAAGCAAACGCGCTGTCGCCCAGGGTTGCGTTGTCGGTGCCGAAGGTGACCGAGAGAAGCTGCTCGCTGTAAATGAACGCGTTCTGATCGATCCTTTCGACGCTCGAGAGATCAACGTGCGTCAGAGCCGATTCCGCGAATGCGGCCTCTCCGATCGTCTTGACGTGAGAAAGATCGATGCTCGCAAGAGAGACGCAGCTTTCGAACGCCGAGGCGGGGATCTCGGTGATTGCCGGATTCAGCACGACCGAGGTCAGCTCGCGGCAGTTGGCGAATGCGCGGCTGCCGAGCTTGGTTGCAGAGGAGAGATCGATGCTTGTGAACTTGGGGGTGTAGTAGCTGCACAGATAGCTTCCGTCAGCCAAGAGTGCGGGAATCTCGCATGCGGCATCCACGAAGCGCATCCGGACGTCGCCCGAGAAGGCGTCGTTTCCGATCGAAACGGCCTTCGAGAGGTCGATGTTGATCAGGCTTACGTTGTTGTAGAATGCCTCGTTTCCGATGATCGCGCCCTCTCCGAGGGTCACATCGGTCAGAGCGGCGGCACCGTAGAAAGCCGCGTTGCCGATTTCGACGTTCTTACCGATCGTCAGCGAGGTCATGGGAGATTTATAAATATAATGGTAGATTCTGTTTCCGTCCTCGTCCGGATAGGAGACGGTGGTCCAGTTGGTGGTGTGGATCACGTCGAGTCGGAAGGCGTTTGCTCCCAGCTTGACGTTGTCACCCACGGTGACGGTGGTGAGCGCGATGCATTCTCTGAAGGCACTGTTGCCCACGGTCATGCCGTTCGGGATGTGGATCTCGGTCAGCTGCGAGTGTGCGAATGCCCAATCGCCGATGCTGTCAAGCGAGGAAAGATCGGGAGTTGCCGAAAGCTTCGTGCCGTAGAACGCGTAATTTCCGATGCTCTCAAGAGATGCGAAGGTGACGCTTTCCAATCTGGTGCACTGTGCGAAGGCGTAGTCCTCGATATACTTGACGTTGGGGAGATTGACCGAGGTGATTCTGCTGTTGCCGGAGAAGGCGGCGTTTCCGACCGTGGTGACGGTCGATTCGGTCAGGCTGAAGGCACCCGACGCGGCGGGAGCCACCAGCAAAAGCTTTGTTTTGTCTGCGTTGAGCAGATAGGGCTTGTTCTCCTGTGCGAAGAAGGTCGTGTTGCCGGGGGCAACCGTAAAGCCTGCCACCGCGGTCTTGCGGAAGGCATATTCACCGATCACGGCAACGTCGCGGCCGATGGTGACGCTTCTGAGCGACGAGCAGCCGTCGAACAGACCCGTGGGAAGCACGGCGGCATTGACCGCGATCTCGGTGATGGCACAGTCTGCAAAGGCATACTGTCCAAGCTTGAGCTTATCCGCATGGATCGTGATCGTTGCGAGCGAGGTGTCACCTGCAAAGGCGTAAGCACCGATCGACTGCGTGCTTGCGGGAAGCACGACTGCGGTCAGGTTCTTGTTGAGCGCGAATGCATAGTTGGAAATGGCGATGGCGTTGCCGAAGGTCAGCGTGCCAAGCAGGTTGCAGTCGTAGAAGGCATCCTCGTTGATGAGCTTGACGTGCTCAATACCCTTGACGGTGGTCAGCGAGGTGCATCCGTAGAACGCGCCGTAGTCAATGCGCTCCAGCGTGGAGGGCAGGGTCACCTTTTTGAGCGCGGTCAGGTTTGCAAAGGCGTACGGGCCGATCGACTTGACGCCCTCGGGGATGATGACCTCCTCAATGGTGTCGTCACCGAGATACCAGATCTTGGTGGCCTCGGGGACCTCGTCGGAGATCTCGTCATCTGCTTCCTTGGGAATGTAGTCGAAGTTGGAGAATGCGAACTGTCCGATCTCGGTCACACCGAGATCCTTCGGGATGTCGACCAGGCCGCCGTTACCGAAGTAATGCGTCAGCGACGGACCTGTGGTGATGTAGGGATCCTTGACGGTGATGCTGACCGACTGAGAGTAGTAGGTGCTCTTGCCGTCCATCAGGACGCGGACCGAAACCGTGGCGAATCCCTCGCCCACGGCGGTGATTGTGCCATCCTCCGTGACCTTCACCAGGTTTTCGTTACTGCTCTCGAACACCACCTCGGTGCTGTTCGGGAAGTAGGCATCGAGCTCCCAATGCAGGGTGACCGATTCGGAGGGATACATCGAAAGCGCGTAATTCGAGGACGCGAACTTTGCCTCGTCTCCCGTCGAGCCGATCTCGCGGTCGTCGGTGTTGAGTTGGTAATATGCCTTGTTGACATAATAGCCCGTCAGCGTGAAGCTGTCTGCAACGGGCTTGTCATAGCGGACGTATCCGGGTTCTCCCTCGGCAAGCACGGTCAGGCTGAAGCTTGCCTGCTTTTTGGAGACGGGATCGCGCGCATAGACCATGGACTTTCCGGGGCCGACTGCCACGAGCTTGTTGTTGACAACAGCGGCAACCTTGGTGTTGGAGACGCTGTAATCGAGAAGCTCGGTCCACTCGGTTCCGGGATAAACCAGAGGCGTGAGGGTGTAGGTTTCGTTGGGACTCAGCGTCAGACCGTTCTCGGTCTCGGCGAAATAGAAGTCCTTGAAATCGTCGGGAAGCTGAATTTCATAGGTGGCTTCGTTGAGCGCGTAGTCGTAGACCGCCACGGTGAAGCAGTTCTTGTTGTACGCATTCTTGCGGATCTGATCGACGTAATCGGTCAATTCGTAGGTGACATAGGTTGTCGAATTGAAGGAGGAATAAACGGGAGTCAGATATTTTTCAAAGGAATGGAGCAGATATTCGCTTCCTTCCGCGCCGACGTAGCCGACCATTGCCGACATCGCGTAGTGGTTGTCGTAGATGGCGACCTTCGCATAGAGTCGCGTCTTCTTTGCCGACTTGTCGTATTCGGTGTAGAACTCACAGTCGGTGACCGCAGGTGCCTGGAAGTCGGTGACGAGCGGGAAGGTGAAGGTGTTGGAGAGGTTGCTTTCGGAGCCGTCGTTTTCATAGTCAAGGTATCCCTTGAGTGTGACGGTGTAGCGCGAGTTGTTCTTCAGATTTTGCTCTGCCGCATCAAAGCCGACGTCGATGTTGGCGGGATAGATCGACCCGCCGTCACCGTAGGACTTGCGGATGTCGTTTTCCACGCGTTCGAAGACGACCTCGCCCGTGGCGTCATCGGTGATGGTGATGACGATCGAGGCACAGTTGCGGAGCAGACCTCCCCAGACGTATTCCAACGAGTGGACGGTGCCGTCGAGGTTGGAGATCGAAATATAGTCACGGCTTGCCGCGATCTGCTTTGCGGCGGGGTTCTGTTGGAAGTAGTAGGCACCGAGGTAGCTGACGTAGTCCTCGGATACGCTTCCGATCGGACGCGTTGCGTAGGCATCGGGGAGCGTTTTGTCAAGCAGGTCGATCGAGTCGTCCAGCTCGTCTGCGTTGGTTGCGAAATAATCAAGGTCGAAGATCGGAGCGATCGCCCAGTCGCCGTAGAAGGCGAGGTAGGGAACGCTGAGATCGACGCCGTTTGCGTCGGCATTGTTCAGTTCAATGAAGCCCTCGATGTACATGCCGTTCGCGAAGGAGGAGTTCATGTATGCCTTGTCGGTGTCACTCAAGGTCAGCGTTACGGTCAGATCCGCAGTTTGCCCTGCGGCAACGGTGACCGTCTTGCCGTCCTGGGAGAGCGTGCAGTTGTTTGATGCGGTCACGTTCATCACAGCTCCCGAGAGGATGTAGCCGAGCTCGTCGACAGTGGTCTTACCATCGTTGGTCTTGGTCTCGCTCACGCCCTCGGTCATGACCGAATAGGAAAGACTGTAGGAAAGGGGCGACGCACCGAAGTTTCTGACAGAGAACTTCAGATTGTAGACACCCGTCTTTTGCGGATCATCGCCAAGCTCGATCTTGGATTTGTCCATCACCGAGCCGTCCTTGCGGTCGTACGTAATGACGTAGGCTGCGGTTGCGGCGGCATTGTCGAGGTTGGCAAGTCCCGCGCCCTGCTTTCTGACGGCGTAGGGCAGGCCGTTGGTGTTGTAGAGAATATCCGCCGTGGACATCAGGAGGCGGTTGACCATCGCGGCAACCTCAACGGGCTGATCGGCGATGTCGGTGAAGGTTGCCTGCACGTACTGACGGAGCAGTGCGGCAATACCCGCGACGTTGGGGCAGGCCATCGAGGTGCCCGAAATGGTGTCGTAGGACTGACCGGGAACGGCGGAGTAGATCGAGCCGCCGTGCGCGGTGATCTCGGGCTTGATGCCGAGGTCGGACGTCGGTCCCCAGGAGGAGAAGTCCGAAATGAAGGGACCGGAGGTCTGGGAACGGCTGATGTCGATCTTGCCGGTTCCGGCTGCTGCGAGCAGCTCACCCTCATCCTGACCGATCGAGCAGACCGGGATGGCGGTGTCACCCACGTTCATCTTGATGTCACCCGAGACGTTGTTGTAGACGATGACTGCGGCGGCACCCTGCTTTTCGGCAACGTTTGCCTTTTCCTCAAAGGTGGTGGAGCCGCGGCGAATGAGAGCAACCTTACCCTTGACGTCGATGCCGGTGTAGTCTGCGGTGCGTCCGACGCCGGGAATGGTCACGTATTCCAGCTGCATGCTGTCCGTGCCTGCGGGGAAGATCTCGTCAAAGAAGTTCTTTTCCTTGGAGACGCGGTTGGTGGCTTCGGTGAAGTAAATGATCGAGCCGTTGTAAAGAAGGTAAGGCGTCTTCTTGCCGCTGACCGATGCAACCGAGAGAGCACCGTCGTAGGTTCCGGGGGAGCCGACCGTTCCGGTGTCGGGGTTGGAGGTGAGTCCCAGGTTACCGTTCTTCTCGGAGCCGTACGTGGACGAGTAGCTGTTGGAGGCTGCCACGATCAGGCTGATGCCGGCTGCGCGGATCTTATCATAGACACCCGAGATGGTTTCCTTGTCGTTCTCACGGCTGAAGCCGCAGCTCGTACCCAGCGACATATTGATGACGTCGACGTCGAGCACCACGCAGTCCTCAAGAGCTGCGAGGATCCAGGAGGTGCGCGCCGAGGTCTCGAGGTCGGAGAAGGTCTTCATGATGGCCAGCTGCGCGTTGGGCGCGACGCCGGTGATCACGCTGTCCTTGCCCGCGATGATGCCGGCGACGTGCGTTCCGTGGTTGTTCAGAAGCGGATAGACCTCAGAGTCGTGGTCTGCGTAGTCAAACGCGAAGGGAACCTTTTCGTTGACGTAGACGTCGGAGGCGGTCAGACCGCTCTCCTGCGTTGCGGCGGCGGTGTTGCCCACCTTCGCCGAGACGTCCTCAAAGGTCATGCCCAGCTTGCTTCTGTCTGCGGTGAAGTTCGCGGTCGAAAATGCGGTGTGATAGTAGTCCAAACCGGTATCCAGCACCGCGACGACGGTGCCCGTGCCGTCGTATGCAAAGCTCGAGCTGTTGAAGATACCCGTCTCATAGACGTTGACCTTGTTCTCAACCAGCTGCGTCTCCGCGGGGCGGTAGACTTCTCCGACGATCGCGGAGGCACGGTCTCCCGCAAGCTTGCAAACCTTTTCAAAGTCGCCCGCGAGAAGATAGATCTCAAAACCGCCCAGGACCGTGTCGTAGTCGTTGCCGAGTCTGTACTCGATGCCCGACGCGTTCAGGTCTGCGACCAGCTCGGCCTTCTGAGCTGCGAGATCTGCCTTGATGGCGATCGCCTGCTCGGTCTTTGCAAACTCGGCAAAGATCAGATCGCTCTTGGCGCTTTGGTAAGCATCGAGCAGAGCCTCGCTTTCGGTTTGGAGAATGACCGAGATCTCGTCGGTGTCCTTGACGTGATCGGGAAGCTTTTGGACGACGGAGGTGTCGAGATAGTCCCGCATGTTGGTTTTGACGTCTCCGTCAAAGAGCCGGACGATCGAGCCTGCGGTCGTTTCGTTGCCCGAAAAGATCAGCGCGGCAAACACGGTGGAGAGCACCGTGGTCACGACGATCACCGATAAGATCAGGCGGGTGAGAAGTGTTTTCTGTTTCATGTGCTTTTCTTGCCTTTCCATAATATTTTAATCTTAAAAATATATAATAATAATGACGAACATACATCATTTATTTTATCATACAAAAGCCGAAAATGCAAGAGATTTTTCCAAATATATATAAAATATATATGAACAAACGAAAAACATTTCTCTTGAGTATAAAGTTTTTTCGAACAAAGTATTGATTTTCTTTTTTTTTTGTGATATCCTATATGTTGGTGTTTCATTACTTATTGGACGAGTTGTTTTTTGAGTATATGAAAAAATCAAGAAAGTGAAGGAGAACACGAATGAAACGACTGAAAAGAATGTCAGTGATGCTGCTGTCGCTGCTGCTGGTGGCATGCACACTGCTGACGATGACGGGCTGCCCCGGCAACGACGGGGGCGGAGAGGAAACCACCACGGGTCCCGTCCAAAAGCCCTCGACGCCCCCCACGGGCGGCGGAACCGTGAACTACACCGTGCAGGTGAAGACGCTTGGCGGAATGCCGCTCTCCGACGTCAAGGTCTACGTCAACAGCGGCACGGGAGATGCTGAGGTGACGCTCGGCTACGCAACGACCGACGCGAAGGGCTTTGCCACGGTTTCGGCAAAGGCTGTCACCGACGCGCGTGTGGTTCTGAAGAACGTTCCTCAGGGCTACAACGTCAACGAGAGCGGCTACGCACTCACGGGAACGAGCATGACGCTCACGCTGACCTCCTCGGTCATCACCGACGACACCAATCTGTCGGGCGTGACCTACGAGCTCGGAAACGTCATGAAGGACTTCGTCCTGACCTCCTACAACGGTCGGACGTTGCAGCTTTCCGAGATTCTCAAGGGAAAGGAAATGGTGCTGCTCAACTTCTGGTACGACGGATGCGTCTGGTGTCTGGAGGAGTTCCCCGGACTGAACGAGGTCTACAAGCAGTTCAAGGACAAGGTGGAGGTCATTGCGATCTCGCCCTACGACGATGACGCTGCGATCGAGGCCTTTCTGCGCAATTACGCCGCATCTCTGCCCGAGGGCGGCCTGGAGTTCCCCTTGGCATACGGTCCCGCGGTGGATGCCGCCTTCCTCAAGCAGGGATATCCCACCTCGGTCGTCATCGACCGCTACGGCGTGGTCTGCATGCAGATTGAGGGTGCGATGACGAAGAACGAGTTCACCGCCATCTGCAACCGCTTCACGGGTAATGATTACGTACAGGAGCTCATCACCGATCCCACCACGCTCACCCCCGTGGAAAAGCCTGACATCGAGATGCCCTCAAGCGAGGAGATCGGCGCGGCTGTCAATGCAGGTGACATCAATATTACCTATTATGCCGAAACCGATCCGGCGTTTGCCGAGTATGCATGGCCCTTTGTGGTCGGCTCCAAGGACGGACAGACCGGAGACTCCTGCATCAAGACCTCCAATGCATTCAAGACGCGCTCCTACGCGATCCTTTATGCCGACGTGGAGATGAAGGCGGGCGAGGCGCTGGCATTCGATTGGTTCGCATCGACCGAGCTCAGTGTTGATATCATGTCCGTCATCGTGGACAATGAGGAGATCTACACGATCTCGGGTGTCAGCGAGGATTGGAAGACCTGCTATCCCTACGTGGCTCCCGAGGACGGAACCTATCAGCTCTGTCTCTATTTCCGCAAGGACTCGAGCGACGACGTTGGTGAGGATACCGTTTATCTGGACAACTTCCGCATCGTGGATGCGAGTGAGATCGACGAGGCCACCTATATCGTTCGCGAGGCTGCGACGGGACTCAAGGAGGACGCGTCGGGCTATGAGAATTACGTTGAAATCTTCTACAATGAGAACGACGGCTACTACCATGTGAACAGCGTGGACGGTCCTCTGCTTCTCGCAAACCTGATGGGATTTTCCAACTTCTCTCCTGAGGCAACGATCTATTCGTTGGCAGACAGCGGATTGATTGTGGATTCCGACGGAGTGGATTACAGAGACGAGCTTGAGGTCTATTCCAACTATTCGATCAACGGCACCATGTACGGACTCTGCCCGGTCAATCAGCGACTGAAATTCATTTTGGAAAAGGTTGCCGAGTGCGTTGGCCTTGAGCAGGATGAGCCGAGACAGTGGTTGCAGATCTGTCGTTACTACGATGCATACGGTCCTGACGTTGAGCAGCTTCCCGACCCGATCAAGGGCTTGGCTCCTTATTCGGCGTACGAAGCCGTTCTTTCAACCGCCGGCAACGTGGTGAACAATGAGATCACCTACACGCATACCTTGATGCCCAGAGGCTACAAATATCTCTTCAAGCCCGAGGTGTCGGGGGCGTACCGCATCGTTTCCGACAGTGAGCTTCCCGTTGACGCGTGGGTGTTCGCTGCGGACGGAGATGCGTTTGCAGAAGAGCCGTATTTCATCTATGAAAACGTTCAGAGAGACCATTACGACTTCACAAACTGCAATATGATCCTCTATTTCGAGGCAGGTCAGGAGTATTATATCAGCATCGGCTTTTGGGATGTGACCGCAACGGGATCGCTGACCTTCACGGTTGAGTTCCTCGGAGAGGAATATGATTATTTCCGCTTGGCATCTCCCGGTCCGTTCACCTTTGTTGAGGGTGTCGGCGGCTCGATCGGTGAGACGATCATCACCGGCATCGACGTGGTTCTGATCGACGGTTATTATTACGAAAAGCGTGCCGACGGCAGCGTGGGAAGCCTGATCTACGCAGATCTTGTGCAATCCACACCGCTCTTCTCGCAGTCGGTTCAGCAAATGATCAACATGGGTGGCTTCGACTTTTCTTTGAGCGAGCTTGACCACATCATCCTCGACTATATGGCGGATTATCCGGATACCTACGTTGAGGAGCTGAAGAAGGAGTGGGGCGATGAGCTCTACGCCGAGTATGAGGAGATCGTCAGAGACGTTGAGAACGGTGTCTATCACGGCACGGGCGCAAGCCTTGCTGAGGAGATGGCAGAATATCTCGAAAAGATGGAGAGCTTCGAGGCGGGAGCGCCCGGCAGCGAGCGCAACGGATGCGTTGCTGTTGACGAGCGCCTGGCAGAGATCCTGCAGCTGCTTGTCGACAAATACACCTTTGAGGGTGTTGAAAACGCTTGGCTCAAGTTCTGCTACTACTATGATCAATTGGGTGCCTAAAGCACCGAAAAAACGCATACGTTGTGCGTTTTAATGTCAAAATCATCGACTTCCGGTGCGTCCGTGCTTCTTGCGGGCGCATCGGAAGTGTGCCTTTGGAAAGGATTTTTTACATGATGAAAAAAAGATTGGTATTCCTTGTGATGCTTGCGGCGCTTCTTTTGCCGCTGCTTCTCACCGCGTGTACCACCGACGCACCCGAGGGTGAGACCACGGGTGGAGGGGAGACCGTGACCGATCCGCCCGCGACGGAGCTTTCCTATTCCGTCAAGGTTGCCGACTACTTTGGTAACGGCATGGAGGACGTGATCGTCAAGATCGTGAAGGACGGAGAATCGGTCGTGATGAAGGCGACGAAGGCGGACGGTGTCGCGCGCTTTCAGTTGGAGAAGGGAAGCTACGACGTTTCTCTTGATTTCCCGGACGAGGCGCTCAAATCCGCGTACGCATACGACGCAACCGCGCTTCAGATCACCCCCGAGGTCCCCGAATTGACGGTGACGCTCTATCAGAAATATTCCGAGACCGTCGGCGTGCAGGGCTATTCCTACGTGCGCAGCGCGACGGTGCCGACCCAGGCAAGTCTGGTGAGTGAGGGTGCGTATATCCTGAGCGAGCTGAACACTGCCGACCGTACCTATTTTCTCTTCCGTCCCACACGCACGGGTATCTATCGCTTCTCGGTGATCTCCGACGCGAGATTTGAGTTTGGCTATTACGGTGGCATTCTCAACGGAAGCCGGGAATCGCTTTTGCCGGTAGAAAACAAAACGATCACGATTGAGGTCAGAAACTCGAACGTCGGAAGCAGCAACGAGACCACCACGCCGTATCTGCTGGGAGTGATGCCGAAAAGTGAGAGTGTGAGGGATTGTATTCTCGTGATCGAGCGTGTCGGGGACGTCCCCTTCTCGCCCGCAGACGTGCCGTGGAGAACGGTGCTGCCCACAAAGAACGATCTCAAGCAGATCAACTATCTCAATTGGAGCTTTTCCGGATTTACCTCGGTCGATCTGACCTCGGACGAGGTGAACGTGATCTACAATCAAGCCGACGGATTTTATCACTACGAGACCGAGGACGGCCCCATCGTGTATCTGCGCCTGAACACGGCGAGCGGATACCTCGGTGAGAACGGCACGATTTATGAAATGGCGGAAATGAGCCACATTGGTGTCATGTTTTACGATGATGACGGCAAGTTTCTATATAAGGAAGAGTACAATCAGTTGATCTTCGACTACGCGGCGATCAGCGATCCCGTCAACGGTGCTTGCCCACTGACCAAGCAGTTGGTCTACGTGATCGAAACGGTCGCGAACGCGCGCGGATGGTTTGATCCCGCCTCGGCGAACTATTTGTTTGCCAACGCGTCGGTCAATTCCGACATGATGCCCTATTTTGCCTGCGGATACTATCAGACCGTGACGGAAAACACCTCGGGAAGCGAGAATGATCCGGTTCGTCTGACTGCAGAGACCAAGGGAAGCCTTTTGTTGGAGAAGGGAACCCCGCTCTTTCTCAAAACCGCGGCGGCAGGCCTCACCTTTGAAATCCTCGATGCCGACGGAGATCTGAAGGTGGTCTGCAACGGAAAGACCTACGTTGCAAACAAGGACGGAAAGATCCAATTCACCGTGTCGGATGCGAACACGGTGTTCACGCTGGAGGTGCTTTCCGACAGCACGGCTACCACCGTTTCGACGCTGATCACCGAGATCACCTGACCGAAAAAACGCATACGTACGCAAAAAAACGATCTGCATTATAAAAATTAGAAGAAATTCAAACCATACACCAAGTATTTTTGGAGGAACATCAATGAAGGGCTTGAACAAAAAAATCAGATTGCTCTCCCTGATCTGCCTGCTTTTGTGCGTCTCGCTTTTGGCGAGTGCCTGCACAGGCGGCGGACAGGAGATCGAAACCAATCCCGAACCCGAGGAAACCACACAAAAGCCGGAGTCTCCCGCGCCGCAAAAGCCGCAAACGGGGAACGAAAAAAAGACCTACACCGTCAAGGTACAGACCTCGGAGGGCGGAGTCGAGGGCGTGCGCCTGCAGGCATACAAGGGCGAAGAGGCCCTGACGCCGGTGACGACGAATGCCAACGGCATTGCGACCTTCCAGCTTGCCAAAACCGAAAGCATTACCGACTATCACGTGAAGATCACGAAATTTCCTTTGGGATATATGGGAAATACCGAGCAGGCCTATTCCTTCGCGGAGGGAACGACCGCGCTGGGAATCACGCTGACCGAATACCGCGTGGATCTGAGCAACATGATGACGGGTGTCGCGAACATTGACGTCACGATCAAGCAGGGAGAGAGTGCAATCGCTACAGGCAAGAGCGGAGACCAGGGCTCGATCATCTTCCTGCTGGCATCCGGAGCCTATACCGCCACCGTCACCGTTCCCGACGGGTATCTTCTCATCGGAGACGAGAGGGAGTGGGAGCTGAACACCGAACGGAAAAACCTGACGGTCTATCTGCTGGATCGGAACAACACGCTGGACAAGACCGTGACTGTGAAGGATCACGAAGGCAACGTGATTGCGGGTGCGACTGTCATGCTCTGGGCGCCCGATTCGGTCGAGGCGTTGGATAGCCAAACCACCGATGCCGAGGGGACCGTGACCTTCTCCGAGCTCAACGGTAGCACCAACTACGGCATTACCGTCACCGTTGGCAATATCACGACACCAAAACAGAATTTTGAAACCTTCGCAACCACGAAGATGGAGGTGGTTCTTCCCGAGCTCCTTCCTCCGAGCGAGGTGACTTACACCGCAACCGTGGTGTTGGGTGATGGCACGGCCTATACAGCAACCGCCGTGACCGTGACGCTGGTTTGCCAGCAGGCGATTGGAAACACCTATACGTATACGACGGTAACCACTGCACAAACGCAGGACGGCGTGGCGACCTTCACCTTTGTACCCGTAATGTACGCAAGCTATTTCGTCAGCATCGCGTCCGAGGATCTTCCCGAGGGCTACGAGCTGATTGACCTTGTCCAGAATCACAATTTGTTTGGCTTTGCGGATCAGGCGACCGAAACCTCGATCGCAATCGCGCCCATGCCCGAATACGGTGCCGAGGAGGCGCCCGAGATTTGGCACAACTATTCCAATGTTGACTATCCCTTCTAT
Organism: Eubacteriales bacterium; assembly: GCA_045534435.1. Lineage (GTDB taxonomy): Bacteria > Bacillota > Clostridia > Oscillospirales > CAG-272 > UMGS1865. The sequence goes on along the minus strand of JAZSJS010000134.1, from coordinate 406 downwards.
GAGGTGAACGAGGAAATGACGCTCACCCTGGAGGCGGGAGAGGTCTATTACATCCAATTGGCTTGGTCCGGCGGCATGCAGCTGACCTTCACGGGAGACGCGACCGTCACCTATGGCGAAACGACCTACAATGCCGGCGATACGATCGTGTTCACCGAGGACAGTCCCATGCAAGGAGCAGAGCAGGCGGTGATCGCCGTCACCTCTGCAAGCGGCGCAACCGTTGTTCTCACCACCTCCGAAGCACCGGTGGTGGAGGAGTGATCGAAAGCCAGTTTTCGAAAGATGCACTTTGGGGGAGCTTTTTGCTCCCCCTTTTTTTCGTGGGCGTGCGATTGGAAGGAGGCGATTTGTGGGGGGTGATGTTGGGCGTGTCTGTGAGCTCGACCAATCTTTTTTGTGGGGG
>JAZSJS010000065.1:0-3327 GCA_045534435.1 Eubacteriales bacterium | reverse complement strand
GAAGACAATACTAATGGCCAACTCCTTGGCTCACAGAACGACATGGCTACGATCCGACTTGGTAGAAGCGATTTTCCAACATCCGCTCGCCCACGGTGACCGCGTTGCTGCACTTGGGAGACTTGACACAGGCATAGCCCTTGGCGGGGATCCCCTCCACGTAACAGCAAACACCGTCAATCGTGACTGTGCCGTTCCCCTCTGCGGCGTTGGGATTGAAGATGACGTATCCGCAATCCGCAGCGATTCCGCTCGCGATCGCCGTCTTGGCATCGGACAACACCCGTTCGCCGATCTCTCGGATCTCGGCATAATCCAGATCACACTGATCGTAAACTGCGCCAATCGAAGAGCCTGGGAGGATGTCGTGGAATTGGTTGGTCAGGATCATCTCCCAACCGCGGTGCAACTCCTCCTTTGGAAATTTTTTGCCGCAAAGAAGCTTGGAAACGGTGGAAAGCCACTCGGCATTCTGATATAAAAATTCACTGCGTCGGTTGTTCTTTTTGTTTTTGTGCACCGAGGTATAGGTTCCGCGGTGATGCTCGAGATAAAGCTCCCCCCGCCAAACCGGCAAATGTGTTTCCTTTTCCATTTTCTGTTCCAGGCGTGCGAGAAAATCCCCCGCAAATCCGATCTCTGCCTTGGGCGTTCCGGGGATACCGTGAGAGAGGCGGCGCGCCATTTCCAGATGCGGTTTGGTCGGTCCTCCACCGCCGTCACCGTAACCAAAGGTCAAAAGCGCCTCGTTGTTCAAGGCTTTTTGCTGATAGCGATCAAACGTACCCGCAACCATGGACGGCGTGGTGAACGCAACGTAGGTGGTGTATTTTTTGGGCGGCTTGCCGAGCACCTTGTCCTGCGCCGTCAGGAAATAGCTGTGTACGCGAGAGCCGTCAATTCCCTGCCACTCAAAGGTGTCGTAGGGCATTTGGTTGCAATCGTTCCAACTGATCTTGGAGGTGACAAACCAATCCACACCGCTCTTTCGCAGGATCTGCGGCAAAGCGGCAGAATAACCGAACACGTCAGGTAACCACAGGATGTGATGATCCAGACCGAATTCCTCTTTGAAAAAGCGTTTTCCGTAAAGTATCTGACGCACCAGACTTTCGCCCGAAGAAAGGTTGCAATCCGCCTCGACCCACATCGCACCCTCACACTCCCAGCGTCCCTCGCGGATCAATTCCTTCACACGCTCGTATTTCTCGGGGGCTTCCTCTTTGAGAAACTTGTACAAAAGCGCCTGCGAGGACATGAAGCGATATTCCGGATACCGATCCATCAGCTCGATCACTGTCGAAAAGCTACGCTGCACCTTCTCTCGCGTTTGCTTGAGCGTCCAAAGCCACGCGCAATCGATGTGCGTGTGACCGATGCAGACCGTCTTGGGAGCATCGGGACGCTGACCGCAAACCTGTCCGTAAAAGACCTCGTCCATATAGCGGCTCGCGTCCTCCAAAGAGTCGTAAAACGCCTCGCTTTCGTTGTCGAATTCCATCATGTTCAAGCAATCAAGCGCGGTGTTGAGATGGGAAATCACCACCTGATATTCATTGCTGTATTCCTCAAGATGGGAAAGGCTGTCAAACGGCACCTTGAGGTCATACCACAGCTTTTCCACGCGGAGATCCAAACCGATCAACTTGGCGTAAAAATGCGCCCTTTCCACAGTCACGCCCGTGTTGGCGTAAAGATAGACGTCATGCTCGCAAGAAGGATCCAGAAAGAGATCCTGATGGTTGATGTCCAAGCCTTGACGCATCTCCCCATCCACGTATGCAAGGAATTGCGGATTGTTTGCGTCCCAGCCGTTGGTTCGGTCGGTGCAAACGTTCAAAAGCAACGTGCGTCTGCCAAGATTCCCCGCCGCAGGTATCCGAAAATGAAACCACGCTTGCGTGTCCACGCCGTTTCCCCACAACGCATCCTTTCCAAACCGCTGAAAGACTTCGGGCGACGGCAATTCGTTGGAATTCTTGCACTCACACGGGTAAATGCCGATCTCCTCAATCTCCCCCAAGCAAATGCGGCTTCTTCGCTCCAACAGCACCAAATAATAACGAAGCTTTTGCCACATACTTTTCTGTTGCATTTTTTCTCTCCTTTTCATCTTGTATTTTTCTTTTCGAATGGCGATCCGTGCAAAAAACGCGCGGAATGACCTTTTCTGCAAACATTATAGCACATTGAAAAAATTTTTTACATAGATTTTTTTCGGGAAGATGTTGCGTTTTTTTCGATGTTGTGTTAAAATAGAGATTGAAAAGGGGGGATCTCAAATGCACGTTCTCGACAAAGCGGAGCACATTCCGAACGATTTCATCAGCGTCAAGCACAAGATCATCCGAAGAGTGGTTCGCTCACACAGCCACAATTTTTTTGAGATCGAATTTTTCATCGACGGCAACGGCACGCACGAGATCGACGGCGTATCCTATCCCGTCCGCCCGAACGCGATCTTTTTGCTCTCTCCTGCCGCCGTGCACAAGGTCAACGCGCCCGACGCCGAGCTGATCACGGTCATGTTTCAAAGTGAATACGACGGTGAGTTCTTCGCCTTCCCGCACTTCGGTCCCGACGCCTCCCCCGTCTTTTATCCCGATTCCGAGGACGCCGCCGTTCTAACACCCATGCTATACGAGCTTTTGAAGCACCACGAAGCCGACAGACGCTATGCCATGCTCCTGCTTCGCTGTATCCTCCACAAGCTCACCACGCTTCACAATTCGCACCCCAAGGAGCACCTTCCTCTGATCCAAAACACCATTCTCTATCTTCTCGAGAACTTCCGCAAGGAGATCACCCTGGAGAGCACAGCATCTCATTTCGGCTTTTCCAAGTCATATTTTTCCGATCTGTTTTTGCGCCAGACGGGTGTCAATTTCAAGACCTATCTCGACGAGATCCGCTTCTCTCACGTCAAAAATCTTTTGGCATCCACCGACCTCCCCGTCGGCGAAATTTACCTTCGCGCAGGCTTTCGAGATTACGCCAACTTCGCCAGACGCTTCAAGCAAAAATACGGCATGACCCCCTCCGATTACCGCACCTCCGTCGAATGAGAGTGCAATGCGCCATTCAGCCTTCTTCCATAAAACACGCCCACGCCTCGCTTTTTGAGGGGAAATCGGCGTAAATACGAATCTCGTTGCCCCGCGTGCCTTCACGCAAGACCTCGCGCTCGGCGCGCTTGTCGTAAATCGAGGAGAGGAGCATATCCCTGTCAAACGTTAGGCGGTAGAAGCGATTTTCCAACATCCGCTCGCCCACGATGAGCGCGTTGCGGCACTTGGGAGACTTGACGCAGGCATAGCCCTTGGCGGG
>JAZSJS010000141.1:0-19105 GCA_045534435.1 Eubacteriales bacterium | reverse complement strand
TATTGTCTTCCTAAGACCGCTTGGCCTCCGACTTCCGATTCGGAGCGGCGTTCTGTATATTGATCATTGCGGCAGCGTCAGGTCTCCCGGCTTGATCCATTTGATCTTGTAGAGGATCTCGCTGAAAAGGAGCGAGAGAAGGGCAGGGAGGATGAAGCAGATCAGAGCCAGGCCGATCCAATCCATCGCGCCGACGGCGGTGGGATAGGAGCCGCCGAACCAGCCGAGAATGATGCCGACAGGGCCGAGAAGTCCGCAGGTACCCATGCCGGAATTGATCGCCTCGCCGTACATCTGCATCTCAAAGACACAGGTTGCCAGAGGGCCGGTGATGGCAGAGGTGAGGATGGTGGGGATCCAGATGCGGGGATTGTGAATGATGTTGGGCATCTGCAGCATACTCGTGCCGATTCCCTGCGACACCAAGCCGCCCCATTTGTTTTCCTTGAAGCTCATGACGGCAAAGCCGACCATCTGCGCGCAGCATCCGGCAACCGCCGCACCGCCCGCCATGGCGAGACCCTGCGCGTTTGCGGGATTCGCAAGCGCCGCGGCAGAGAGAGCAGAGAGGCCAAGCGCGGCACAGATCGCTGCCGAGCTGATCGGAAGTGTGAGCGCGATGCCGACCACGACCGAGACGAGAATACCCATCACGAGCGGCTGCTGCTTCATCGCAAAGGCAATGATGTTGCTGAAGATGCTGACGGCATCTCCGATGTAGGGTGCGCACCAAACGCTCAAAAGACCGCCGACGAGAAGGGTGACGAAGGGGGTGACGAGAATGTCGATCTTGGTTTTTTTCGAGACCAGCATTCCAACCTCAGCTGCGATGATCGCGATGACGAGGACCGCCAAGGGGCCGCCCGCTCCACCGTTGGAGTTGGCAAGCGCACCGACTGCGGCACAGGAATAGACCACCAAAGGCGACGCCTTCAGCGAAACCGCGATCGCGACCGCCATGGCGGGACCGGCAACACTCTGCGCACCCTTTCCGATGGTGGAAAGGATCGAAAGTCCGGGGATCATGCCCAGCGCGTTGAAGATCGTACCGATCAGAAGCGAGGCGAACAGACCGAGCGCCATCGCGCCCATCGCATCGATAAAATACCGTTTGGCGTATTTTTTCAGAACCTCTTTCATGATAAACCTCCCAATATTTTGATGATATGGAATCTGATGACTAAAGTATAGCACAATTTTTTTTGGTTTACAAGATTGAAAATGACGAAATTTTCGGTTTTTTATATCGAATAATGAAAAATATTCACAAATTGAGAAGAGTCTATTGACAAAAAGTGCAAATCGGGGTAAAATAAAAACAAGATCAAAAAGATTGAGGAGGGAAGGGCATGAAGCATCCGATCAAGGAAACCGCCATGCTTCGCGAGGCGCGTGCCGGCGGCAAAGGATTTTCCTGGGGCATGGAGTGTCTGATCTTTCTCGGCGTCTTTTTTGCCGCGCAGAGTCTTTCTTCCATTCCCGTCACGGTCGCGACGGTTGTCTGGATCCTTTCGGGAGACACGCTCCGTGTCTTGACAGAGTCGATGCAGAGCGGCTCATGGAGCAGCGCGCAGCTGATGTCTCAAATGCCCGAGTGGCTGATGCTGGTGCAGCTATTTGTCACGGCGCTCACGATCGTCGTTGCGATTTTGTTCTGCAGATGGTTTGAGAAACGCTCGCCCGCATCCATGGGATTGCGTCGCGGAGGGGCTTGGAAGGAATATTTTGTGGGAATTTTTGTGGGTGTTGTGATGATCTCACTTTGTGTGGGGATCGGCGCGGCACTCGGGGTGCTGCAATTGAAGGCTTCTTCGTTTTCGCTTGCTACGTGGTTGCTTTTCTTGGTGGGCTTTCTCATTCAGGGAGCATCCGAGGAGATCCTTTGCCGTGGATATATGATGGTTTCCGTGGCGCGAAAAAATCCGATTTGGCTTGCGGTCGCCTCCAATTCGGTGATGTTTTCCCTGTTGCATATCTTCAACCCCGGCATCGGACTCTTGCCGCTGTTGAATATCGCGCTGTTCGGCGCATTTATTTCGGTCTACGTCCTCAAGCGCGGCAATCTGTGGGGTGCGTGTGCCATTCATAGCTTTTGGAACTTTTTCCAGGGGAACGTGTTCGGCATCAACGTCAGCGGAACCGGCGCAGGTGCGTCACCGCTTTCCACGACTGTCACCGAGGGGATGAATTGGCTCAGCGGCGGATCCTTTGGCATTGAGGGGGGCGTGATCACCACCGCCGTCACCGCTGCAGCACTGTTGCTGGCAATCTTTGTGATGCCGAGCAATCGAAAAGAAGAGGTATAAAAGAATCAAAAAGCACGTCCGCCCCGTTCCAATCAACAGGAACGGGGCGGACGCCGTTTGATTTCGTCATGTTCTTCAACCTCTTGAAGTCACCGACGAAGCCTCACGTCATCACCAAGCGAACGCTGCAAGCTTGTTTGCTCAAAGCAATCTGCAGCCATCCGTCTCGGTCGGAAAGCATCTCTGCTTTCTTGAAATGATGCTCTTATTTCGTCTTGAGAGAGTTCTCGTAGGACTCGATCATCTTCTTGACCATCTGACCGCCTACAGAGCCTGCCTGCTTGGAAGTGAGGTCACCGTTATAACCCTGCTTCAGGTTGACACCGACCTCGCTTGCAGCTTCCATCTTGAATCTCTCGAGAGCTTCCTTAGCCTCGGGAACAAGGGTCTTGTTGCTTGCCATTTTGCGTGTTCTCCTATTCTGAACGGTCTGCAACCGATTTGCCAACCGTTCCCAAAAGAGAACCGCTCGCAAAAAATTCGCATCCGTTCGTCTATCTATATCCTCGAGTCACGGCGTTATCCGTGGCTCTGTGATTATTGTTCGCCGCAGGCATCAAAATATGAATGGAAATCATTTGCAGAAAAAACGTCGAAACAAGAGAGATGAGAGAATACGATTTGTTGATTGTGAACAGTTTTTTTTGCGCAAATTTGAATATTTATACGAAAAATATAAAAACGCTTGCAAAACGATTGTGGTTGTGCTAAAATATAGATATTAAAGAAAATTTTTTGTTCAAATATAAAAAAACAAAGAGGAGGGCGGCAGGTTGTGCAAACCAAGAGGCAAGTAAAACGGCGCTCCGGTGGCAGTGCCGCGCTCACGGTACTCAACGTCATTCTGTGCCTGATATTGGCATTTCTTACTATTATTAATATCACCGTGATCGTCAAGAGCTTCCTTCATCCCGAGGATCCGCCCGGTGTGTTCGGGGTTTATCCCATGGTGGTCGATTCAAACGTCATGGAGGGACCGAACGAGGACAGCATCCATCGGGGCGACATGGTGTTCGTGCAAGCCACGAAGACCGAAAAGCTGAAGATGGGCGACGTGGTTGTTTACTATTCGGAAAGCGGTGCGCTTCTGCTTGGCAGGATCAACGGCAAGGCGGGTGACGCATTCATGGTGCAGGGCGACAACGTGGCAGTGCCATACAGCGAGCGCCTGACCGCGGACAACGTCTTGGGACGCATCGCGTTTCAGCTCCCGATGTTTGGAAGAGTTTCCAGCTTCGCCACGTCACAGTGGGGATTCTTGACCTTGGTGGTGCTCCCGATGGTCGTCATGGTCTGCCTGATCATCGTTGACCTGGTGGAAACCCGAAGAAGAAAAAAGAAGAAAAAACGATTGTCCGAAGCCACTGCCGGATCGGCAGATCCGACGGCGAAAAAGAAAGGTGTGCTCAAGTCCCTTTTGCTGGCATCGCTGGCGGCGGTTGCCTTCGGTGTGGCAAAAAGCCGCTCGGCATCCCGCTTGGATGACGACGATGACTGACGGTCCGGACCCGTCACACAAAAACGTATATTCACCGTTCACGCCGTCGGCTACACGGCGGCAGCGCAACGGCCAATATAAACGCAAGATCCTTGCGTTGGGAGGAAACTCCCGAAAAATCTAATTAAAAGGAGGATATTATCATGAAAGGAAACAGAAAAATTCGCCTCACCGTGATCATGGTGGCTTTGGCGCTGGTTACCTCCGTTTTTGCTGTTGGAACGCTTTCCAAGTATAGCATTGGCGGTGGAGCAGGCGACGATGCACGTGTTGCAAAGTGGGGCGTGACCATCGACATCGAGGGTCAGAACTCGTTCGCAACCGAGTCGAGCAACGGCGCAATCGTTTCTTCCAATTCGGACAAAGTGGTTGCTCCCGGAACCGATTCGACCGAATCCGACGGTCTCATGGCTGTCACGCTGAAGGGCACTCCTGAGGTTGACTTCCAGCTGACGATCAACCTTGGCACGACGCAGGACGTTTTCCTGAAGGCAGGAACCTATCCGGACTTCACCAAGGCAACCGTTGACGGCGCAAGAGACAACTTCACCCAGGCAAATGACTACTATCCCGTTGTTTTCACCTTCACGCACTACTACAATGGCTATAGCCTTGAGGGTTGCGTCAATCCCGGAATCGCCGGCACGACCGACTCGGGCGTGACCAAGGTTCTGACGACCGTTCCCACCATTACCGGCTATGCTAACGCAGAGGCATTCACCGGCACGCTGGCACAGATGGATGCATTCTTCGAAAACATTTCCAAGGTGATGGAAAAAGTGGAAGCCAACTATGAGTTGGACGACCGTTTTGAGCTGACTTGGGCATGGGAGTTTGGCGATTCTGCCAACAACCCGGCAGACACGATGCTGGGTAACCTTGCAGCAGATCCCGCCCTCTACGGCGCTCTTCCCGCAGGAACCTACAATCTGAATCTTGCCTACACCTTCTCGATCTCCATTGAGCAGCTTGATTAATCAAAAACACGGTTCTATTTCGCTCGTGTAGCAGGGTGAAAGAGACTGGAAAAAGAAGGATATCTTTATGGAAAAAGTACAAAAAACCAAAACCGCGAAAATACTGTCAATTCTTGGCATCGTGGCGATCGTCGTGTTGTCTTTGATCCTGATTCTGAATCTTGTGATCATGGTCAAGGGCATCGTCAATCCCGACGTGCCGCCGTCGATTTTCGGAAGCACCCCTTTGGTGGTTCTCTCCGGAAGTATGAGCGGGGAAAACGAAGATTCCTTCAATGAAGGCGCACTAATCTTCGTCAAAAAGGTGGACGCTGAAAGCTTGAAATCGGGCGACGTCATTGCGTTTTTTGATCCGAAATCAAGCAAAAACTCCATCACGACTCACCGCATCGTGGACGTGACGACGGTTGACGGTGAAAAAGCCTTTTACACAAAGGGTGACGCCAACAACACACAGGACGATGTTCCCGTCAAGGCAAGCCGAGTGATCGGCGTGTATACATCTCACATGGAGGGTGTCGGCAACTTTGCAATGTTCTTGCAGGAGCCAGTCGGAATGCTGCTTTTCATCGGTGTTCCCGTGATCGCTTTCATTGTGTATGATCTGGTGCGCAGACAGCTCGCAGCCAAGACGAAAAACAAGAAGACCCAGGAGTTGGAAGCGGAAATCGAAAGACTTCGTGCGCTTGCCAATCAAACACCCCAGCCGACAGAAGAGACTTCTGCCGACGGCGATGTAAACCAAAACCAAAATGACGCGTAACCCCTAAAAAAATAAATTTTATTTAAGGAGATTATCAATCATGAAAAAGAGAACAATTATTAGCCTTCTTCTCGTAGCTTGCATGGCTACCATGTGTTTCGTAGGCGGAACCTTTGCAAAATATGTTAGCTCCACGAGCGGATCTGATTCGGTCAGAGTTGCATCCTTCAACGTACAGTTTGATGGAGAGCGAATTACGTCGGAATCTTTCGTTCATGAGTTCAATCTTTTCGATACTATCAAAGACACGGACGGAGAAGAAGAAGGTGATGTGGCCGAAGGTCGTATCATCGCCCCCGGTACCTCCGGTGCTTTCGACTTTGCAGTTAAGAGCGAATCCGAAGTAACTGTTGCATACGTAATTACGATTCAAGAAACTGAAGCTGGTGTTCCGCTTCAGTGGTCTGTTGATGGAGAAGAGTGGGTTGATAGCATTGCGGCTTTGAATCTGACTCTCTCTGATACTATTGCAATCGGTGATACTACTGAAAAACCTATTGCAATTCAGTGGAAATGGGCTTTTGATAATGAGGTAGATACTATGGCAGCTGGTCAAACCGACATAACTGATACGGCTCTTGGTGTAGCCGACCCTCTGGCTCAGCCCAGCGTGGCAATCTCTGTTACCTTCACTCAGGTCGACTAATATTTTTTTAACCCAAGGAGTGGTAGCCTTGAAACACAGGCTACCGCCCCCTTGGGGCAATTTTCCAATTACAGAGGTCACCGAGAGTCGTTTCGGCGCTCTCTGCAAGTGGAAAATGTCCGAATTTTCGCACCGTTGGCGTATTTTTGCGCATCTCGGCGCGTGTCATCCTGAGCGAAGGCTCGTATGCGAGCCGAAGTCGAACTTTTGCGACTGTAAGAAGCAAAAGCGCGACCGATGGGAGCGGGATCTCCGCGGCGATGACTGCGTTTTGATACAAGTAACTTTCATTTGGCAAGCTTCATCGAACGGTTTATAGATCCCACGGCGGCTTCGCCTTGTGGTTTTGCTCGCTCGCTTCACTCGACTCGCAAAACTTCGACTCCGTTGCACTCCGCTCAGGATGACACGTTGAAAGCGCCAAAGAATTTTCATGCATAGCAGGTCGTACGCGCTCAACGAACATCAACAACAAGAAGGAGAACGGACGTGAAAGCAAAAAAAGTTTTGTCGGTCTGCACGACCGTCATCATCGTGCTGCTGGTGCTGATCGTGGCATTCAATCTGATTTCTGCCATCAAGCGCTCGGTCACCAAGCGCTCGTGCGAGACCGTGCTGGGGCTTGGCACCGCCGTGGTCATTTCGGGCAGCATGGAGGACGCGATCTCGATCAACGACATGGTCGTCATTTGGGAAACCAATGACTATGAAGTGGGAGACGTGGTCACCTTTCAGGGCAGAACCCATCCCGTCACGCACCGCATCATCGAAAAGCGGGTGGAGAACGGACAGGAATTTTTTGTGACACAGGGTGACGCAAACAACACCCCCGACGACGAGATCCCGCGCGATCTGATCGTGGGCGAGGTGATCGCGGTGATTCCCGGCGTGGGCGCGATCCAGACCTTTTTGAGTCAGCCGGCCGGCTTTTTGTCGCTGACGCTGATCGCGGGCGCCATCATTCTGCTCCCCGAATATCTGCGCAGAAAAGAAGACGCGGAGGACAGGGCGGAAGAGGGGAAGGAATGACCCTGCCTCTTGCGATTTTTGTTCGCTGTTTTTTATACGCGCGCGTACGCGTATAATATATATATCTTTATTTTGCAAGCTTTGGAAAGGAGGAAAATTCGATGAAGATGCATCAGCAACCCGAAAAGGAACAGAATGCCGGGAAGCTCGATCGGCAAAGACGCCTGAACCGTGTGATCGGGATCTGTCTGGCATATCTGCTCGTCGTTCTGTTCGTGTTGATCCCCACCACGCTTTCCTCCTACGTTTCCACCACGAGTGGGGAGGATTCCGTCAGAGTTGCGCGCATGAGCCTGGATTCCGAGATCGTCTTCTCGGTGAAGCAGATCCATCCCGGCGAGACCATCACGCTGGACTTCGTGCTTTCGGGCGAGGCGAGTGAGGTCACGCAGGAATATTCCCTCCTGATGAGCTGCACGCAAAATCTCCCCTTGAGCTATTCGCTTTCCTGCGAGCCCACCGAGGGCAGACCTGTTCAGGGAAGCATCCAGCCCGGTCAGACCTATTCGGGAGAGCTCAAGCACGGCGAGGAGCACGTCTATTCGCTGGTCATCTATTGGGACGCGAGCAAGACCGCGTATCAATATGCCAACGAGTTTGATTACATCACCATCACCACACAATCGGTGCAGGTTGACTGAGGGAGGGCGACATGAAACAAACCAACATCAAAAGCCGTCTCCTGATCGCCGCATTGGTTCTTTGCCTGGCGCTCGTCGCGACTCTTGCCACCTTTACGGTTGCGAAGTATATTTTGGACAGCAAGCAAGACGACCTGGGTATCGTGGAAGGCGCGGACTTTGTTTTCTACTCCGATCTGAGTGAAAACACCGCCGATGCGCCTTACAAGGTCTATGACGGCGAGATCAATTTCCGATTGAAGAACTACAACGCGCTCATCACCACACAGAACGAGATCACCTACACGGTTTCGGTCAGTGGCGGCGCGGGAACCATCCTGGTGGACGGCGTTGCGTACGGCACGTCGCAGACTCTGACGAAGGATTCCGACGGCGAGGATCTCGTGTCGATCTCGGGACTTGGCAACGGTCTCTATACCGTCACCGTCAGCTCCACGGCACCCTATGCAAAGACCTTTGAGCTTTATTTTTCGGTGGAGCGCACCGACGATCGCACCTACTATACCGTCACGCGGCACGACACCTGGTGTGAGTTGGATATTTACACGGGCGCGAGCGCAAGTGACGTTACGGTTGAATACACGGGTGCGCCCGACAACACGGACGACAGAATGGCGACCTGGCAAAAAAATTCCAGCGGTGTGCTGCGGGATCTGGAATCCTACGCACACTACAAATTGATCTTTTTCAATGCGTCGACCTTTACGTTGACGCAAGACGGTGAAACGGTCGAGCAGGGCGGCATCGGCGCATTGAATGCAGAAGGAGAGTGATACAAATGCTGAATCGAGCAAAAAAAGCGACTTCAAAACTGAATAAGCTCGTTTCCATGCTTTTGGTCCTTTCCATGCTCTTTTCCACCTTTGCGTTTTTGTTGGACGACCTCACGCTTGAGGCAAGCGCGGCTGATGCCGGCGCGGGCGTGGCAGAGACTCCCAAAACGCCGGTCTCGCTGGATCTGACCAAGGGTCCGATCACGATCAACAACGACTATTGCATCTATTACGACGCGAACGGAACTCAGAAAAGCATTCCGCACAGTGCGGAGAACAACTACGTGATCACCTCGGGCGGTGTGTCCACCTCGAATGAGATCACGCTTTCGGGCACGGGTCTCGTTTGCACGCTGACGCTGGAGAACGTCAACACCACGGGAAACGTCAACATCACCAAAGGAAGCGGTGAAGGCAAAAACGTCGTTCTGATGCTTTCGGGAACCAACACGGTTGGCAGAGTGCACTATTCGGGAAATTCCAAGCTTTATATCACCAGCGCGGACGGTGACGGACAAACCACCGGCACGCTGAATGCATCCTCCGGCAATGCCAGCGCATGGCTTGCGGCAATCGGGTCCGGAAACGGCGAGAGCGGTTTCTTCGGCTTGACCATCGCGGGCGGAACCATCAATGCGACGGCGACGGCTGCTGCTGCGATTGGCGGCGGCGGTAACGGAAACGTTGAGATCCTCATCACGGGCGGTATCGTGAATGCTACCAACCAAGGAAACTCTGCCGCCCTCGGTGGAGGAGGCTCCAACGACGGACTAGCGGGATATGGAAAGGTCACGATCATCGGTGGAACGGTGACCGTAACGAACAATGCCGGACACGGTGCTGCGATTGGCGGCGGTGGCGTAAATGGCGGTGTTGCCGGCAAGGGCATCGTGCGCATCGAGGGTGGAAACGTGACGGCAATTGTAAAAGGCAGGGGTGCAGCCATCGGCGGCGGCGGCTCTGCTGTGAGTGCCGGTAACAAGGCAATAGCCGGAACCGCGGGAGATGGAGAAATCTTCATTTCGGGTGCGAGCACTGTGGTGAACGCAACCGCGAAAGAGCCGAACAACGGAGTCAACAACAACAACGGCGCAGCCATTGGCGGCGGCGGAGCTTCTTCCGGTCAAGCGGGCAAGGGCATTGTGCGGATCGAAGGAGGAACCGTGACCGCAACGATGAAAGGCACGGGTGCTTGCATCGGTGGCGGCGGAGCTTCCAAAGAAACCCTGGCTGACGGAATCACCGTGCAGCACGGTAATGCGGGTGACGGCGAAGTTGTGATTACCGGCGGTACGGTAACGGCTGCAGATGGATATATACTTAACACCGCAGACAGAGGAAGTGCTATTGGCGGCGGCTCTTGCTTCGGCACAGGCGCTGCGGGAAAGGGTACTGTCACCATTTTGGGCGGAACCGTGACCGCAAACAGCAGAGGCCGCGGCGCAACCATTGGTAGCGGTGGCACCGACGGTGGGACGACCCAAGAGGGTGTCATTGCCATCAGCGGAGACTCCACCGAGGTTTTTGTCGTCAACAACGGTAGCGGAGTTGCCATTGGTAGCGGATGTATTGACACGCTTAATTTCTCTACCGACGCAACCCCCGGAGACGCGCACATTAGCATTACCAACGGCGCTGTTGTAAATGCGGCGATCATTGTAAAAGATGGCAATGTTGATTTCTTAAAAAACAAGTATGTCATTTCGGCGGGCTCCAATCCGGCTCCCGGTAACGGTGCTGGATTGCCCGATGCTACAGTCTTCGGAACCACCTTTTATGAAACAGACGCAACGGCAACGGTTGCCGTTGGATATAAAACCAACTTCACCAACGATTTTTTTGAGGATTTTGAGGAATTGGACTCGGCGGAATTTATTGCCTATGATCCCGCAACCCCCCCCACCCTGACACCGATGATCCTGGATCTGGCACAGGGACACGTGATCTTCAAAGAAATTGAAGAGGTTCGGCAGATCCTGCAATACAAGATTAGCGAAAAAGATGCCGACTTGAAAACGTGGGATTATGAAGATGACAGAGAGTTTATTGTCCTTCAAACCAATCCGGAAATTGCCGTTAACTATCGCATTGCTTTTGTGGGTGACGGTGTGACGTACGACGTTACGATTCACAACATCAATTCCCGGTATTTGGATTCTATCCTGGTTCAAGCGGACGAGGAAAATGAAAAGCACGTGACGATCCGTCTGTCGGGTGACAACAAGATCAACAACCTGATGTATTATACCTATGCCGCTCTAAATCCCGGCGCAGCATTGGAATCAAGTCTGACCATTACCAATGCCGAAGGAACAGAGGGCAAACTGACCGTCCGTCCGGAAAACATTGGCACCTCCTCGCTTCGTCACGGAGCGGCGATTGGAGGAAGAAATGAGGGCGGAAAAACCGTGACGGGCTTGAGATTTGAAGGTGGCATCGTCGAAGTCTATGCGGACGAGGAAGGTAGCTGCACGGCGATTGGCGGCGGCGGTAACGGATATGCAGAAATTACCGTTGCCGGCGGAACCGTCTATGCCGAGTCATGGTCTTCGGGTGCGAGCATTGGCGGTGGATTGGCATTTACCGGTAGCGGTAGCTATGCAGACATCACGGTCAGCGGCGGCAGCGTCACTGCAATCAATCACGGAACTACCAATCACGAGGCAATCATTGAGGGTGTTCTTTACGGAACCGCCATTGGCGGCGGAAGTTCGTATAAGTCGGGTGCTGCAAGTGCAAAGTATTCTACCATCAACATAACGGGCGGAGAGGTTTACGCCATGGTTACGGAGGCGGGCTATACCGCCATCGGTGGAGGAAACAGCCACAACGGCAGTGCGGGTAATGCTGAAGTTACCATTTCCGGCGGTCGGGTCGTTTGCGACGGCAACCTCGGCGGCGGTAGCTCCGTGGAAGGAGACGGCGGCTGGGCAACCGTGAGCATTTCGGCAAATTGCTCCGTGACCTGTACCGGCTCTGTCGGTGGCGGCGGTACCGTGGACGGTAACGGCGGAACCGCAGAGGTGACCATTGGCGGTGGCTTCGGCAGCATCGAAAAGGGCATCGGCGGCGGTTATTCCACGTCAGGCCAGGGCGGTACGGCAACCGTGCGTTACACGGACGGAACCTTTTCCACAAGCTCGATCGGCGGCGGCTATTCGGTTGAACAGGGTTATTCCACCGCAGAGGTGACCATCACGGGCGGAAGCTTGAACGGTTACATGGCGGCTTATCCCGAAAACGACGGCGGAATGCCGGTCTATCTGACCACGATCACGCTGATCGACGATCCGGAAGGAAACTTCTTGACAAACCACAAGGTTTCCGAACTTGAGTTTTTGAGTAAAATTACATATCTTTACGGATTGGAATACGTACGCTCGGATGATCGAGGAAAGGTCTATCTGTGGTTGCCCGAGGATCTGGTGGAGGTCGTTTCACTCACAACGGAATCCGGCAAGTACACGGCAAACGTGCCCATCGCTTCGGAGGGAACCACCAACAAGACCTTTAAGGTCATTTTCATGACCGAGGTGGACGGCGAATACGAGATCTGGCTCGATGATGCATTGACCGAGAGCTACGACGGCGCGGTCGTTGTCAAAAAAGAAACGAATTTCGTCTTCTACGTTGAAACCCATGCGGACTACCATCTGAACGTGCAGATCCTGCATTCTCCCGACGGAGTGAAACAAGTGGAGGATTTGTCGGAAGAAGCCTATGGCAAGGTCAATACTGCGGGATGGAAAACCAATCAATATGATTTTGACGTAACCTCCGACACCATCGTGCTGATCACCTACGGTCCGCAGACGGGTTACAACACGGTCTTTGACCTCACGCAAGGCAACGTCGTCGTGGATGAGGTCACGGGCGGCTTTAACGTCACCTACGGTGGATACGAAATTCAAAACATTTCGGGACAGTTCCTGTTGACAACGGGCGCGCGCTCGACGAAGAACACCGTCACCGTCAACTCGGGCTTCGTCAAAATGAGGGCGACCAACCTGATGGTCGAAAATGCGCAAAGCGTTTTCCATATCACAGGCGGAACCCTGGATCTGACTGCTGATTATCACGACAACCAGATCTCGAGCACGGGTCAGGAGGCAATTCGGGTTGACGAGGGCGCAAAGCTCAACATCACGCTTGGCACCGGAGATTCCTTGAAGATCCTTGGAAGTGAGCATGCGATTGCCGGGTTGGGTGCTGTGAATCTGACCGAAACGGCAGAAAATGCGCACCTGCAGTTCGGTGCGACCGCGGCTCCCGTTTATTCGGGTGGATTCTCGTATACCACCGGATATGCCAGAGAAGAGGGCTGGACCGACGCCGGAGATACGCTTTTGAATGCTTATTCTCCCAACATACCCACCGAACAGACCGTGCATCTTTACGGATTCATCGAGAAGAGCACGGGTACGCTCTATCCAACTGTTGCAGAAATTCCCGCTGCGACGGCAGGCGAGACCTACACCGCACACACGATCCGTGTGGACGGTACGATCAATCCTTCGAAGACCGATTTTGCCGCGTACGTTTATGGCTTGCCCAAAACGCCCGCGATCCTGACCCTGACACAGAACGGAGAAAAAATCTGTGTGGTCCATCAATTGGATGACAGTCAAAACCAAAACGCCGAATGGTATGATTCCACCGCGTTTACATTGACCGTTTTGGAAGCCTCTCGAAGCGGCGAGCTTGTTTTGACCGTGACAGAGAAGATCGAGTATGACGTCAAGGCCGAAGACGTGAGGGTGACTTACAACGGAGCCCTTCAGTTCTTTTCCATTGTCGTCAATACGCCGAATGCCCCTGCGGCAGAGTACAGAATGGATGGAGATCCCTTCACCGGTAAGAAGGATGCAGCCGTTTACAGGATTGACTGGACCGTTCCCGAATCCGAGTATTACTATGAAAAAACCGGAACCAACACGCTGACCATTCTCCAAGCAACCAATGAATGGCGTCAGACCCTGTCCTGCGCGGGAACCGTTGCAGGCGTTGCGCCCAAGCCGAGTGCGATCCCCCTGTTCGGCGAAAGCAACGAGATCACTTATCTGTACTTCGATTCGAACAAGAATTTGCTTGGTGGAGGAACCGAAGCACCGACAGGTGAGGGTAACTATTTCGTGCAGGCGAAGGTCGTGGAGACAACGAACTATACGGGCTTGACATCGGAGCTGGTTCCCTTTGCCATTGGTTATGCTTATTCCAACGTGTTGCCGGGAAGGCTTTTGGACCAGATCGGTGCATCCACTCAATCGGTCACGATCGCAAGCAAGGGCGCGGCGACCGCACTGGTCGGTATTGATATTGAGGCACTCCAGCTTTATTTGAAGGCCTCCTTGGGCACGATCCCCGCGGGAACCGAGATCACGCTGATCCGCTTTGAGGATAGTGGCGTCAGCTACTATTTCTACAAAACGGCAAGCGCCACCACTTTGATTTCGCTGACGAGCTTCCTTGAGATGGGAACCACAAGCTCCTATTTTAAGTTGACTGCGACTGAGCGTGTGACCGTGCAGCTCTGTCTGTGCTTCCCCGAAGCGACGGGCAATCTCAATTTGTTCTTGACGTATGACCAAAATGAGAGCACGAATTCAACCGGCTTCCAGATCACGTTTGACAACGCGATCGCTCAGCCGAGTGGAAGCGTCAGCGTGGGCAGCATGGAGGTTGACGAGGACGAAAGCATTTCGACGACCGTAACCGTGTCGAACCTTCAAAATCTCACAGCGAATCTGTCCGATTCCAGACGCATCAACCCAACGCTGGCGGACTATCGGGCATATCTGGCGGTCCATTTGTATCGGGACGGCACAGAGATCGCCATTCCCGACGGCGCGGTCGTTACCGCAAACGGCATTCCCATGACGCTTCGCGGCGGCATCGCGATCACAGAGGTCACAAACAAGGACTACGATGTGAAGATCTCGGGACTGTTCGGCGGCAGCTATCACATCAAGGTGGAGCTGTGTGCGGAAAACGAGGATGCAGAAAATGTAAGAGCCTTGATTTTGCAGGCTCCGCAAGAATCTGCTTCTGTTCTTGTGGTCGACAAGCAGTATGCCTTGTTGGTTACGATGGACGATCCCAAGGCGCGCATCGTGGATGCATCGGCTGCGGAAGCGGTTCTGACACTCCGTGTCCGCTACAGTGCTTCCAGAGCGACGGATCTCTCGGTCTTCTCGCAATATAAGGCGAACCCCTCCGAGCTGCTTTACTACAATACCAATCCGCAGTGGGGAGGAAGCGGAATCATTCCGTTGACCGAGACCGAAGGGGAAGCGGTATGCCACATTACCGTGCCGATGGGAACCGAACCCGGTACCTACAGCATCGCGGTCGTGTTTGGCGACATCACCTACAATTATAACATTCTTGTGAAGTAAATGAAAAAATCCCCTCGCTCTGCCCTTTGCTTGGGTAGAGCTTGAGGGGGATTTTTTCGTTACACCCGCCACGATGATAGCGAGATTGAAACGCAGCCTCGACGCGGTCACCGTTACCCTGCGTCGGCATGAGTTGGCACTTATCAAGCTGATATCATACAGACAAAAAGACCGAATCCTCGCCTCTGCATTCTTAGTGGAGGCTTAGCGGAGAAAACATGAATACCACCAAGGATTTTTCTTTGGTGGTGTTTTTCTATCGGAGGAAGGCTTTTGTACGCCGTTTCGCCGGATAGTGGGTTCGGGCTTCGCCCGATAGTGCGTGGACTGCCGCGCGCTATGCTTGCACCGGACGCGAGCACCCTATATTTCAGAATTCTTCTGTGTAGACAATTTCACAATTTTATGCTATAATAAACTCAACGAAAAGTTGAGCGTGCTCATTTTTAAGTCGCTTCAGTTACCGTGCAACGTGTGATATAATTTAATCACGGTACCGATATAAACTATTAAAGGAGGTGCTGCTATGGCAACAACCATGGGGCAAATCATAAAGAAACTACGCAAAGGGCGTGGATTCACCCAAGAAGAGCTCGCAGAACATTTGGGAGTAACGTACCAAGCGATCTCAAAATGGGAAAACGATTCCGGAATGCCCGATATTTCGCAAATCGTACCATTGGCATCAATATTTGATGTCAGCACAGATTTCCTATTCGGCATAGACAACACATCAGAAACCGAAGAAGCGCTTAAAATCGTTTCAAGCGCAGACAGTATACAAGAATATGGCAAACTCGACACATATCTAAAGGCGTACGATATCTTGTTGGATGGCTTGAAGAAATATCCCAACAATTATATGATTACGTATAATTGTATGAACTTGGGTGTTTGTCTTTCATTGCCGGACAACGGATGGATATATGCAGGGGAACGTGCCGAAGCAATAATCCACGAAACGATCAGACAGGCTAATTTCATAATCACAAATTCAAAGAACGTCTCGGATATATTGTGGGCGCGACAGAACCTGGTTTTCTTATACAGTGCAAATAAGAAATTTGACTTGGCCACGACCGAAGCCCGCAACTTTCCCGTTCGCACGGATCTCACACTATACTCTACAATGGCGATCGTGAATGAGTATATGGGCAATCACGAGCGAGAAGCAACCTACTTGTGTAGCGATATTGATTATTCGCTCCAAGCATTCGAAAACAATGTCGCTCGTTTAGGCAAAGCATATTATAAAAGCGGAAATTATACCGATGCTATCGAGGTCTATGAAAGATTCTTTGCCGTTATGAACGCAATCTTCAAAGATGAGTGTCCTCCGCCATATCACGATTTTGATTCCGGAGATTGTTATTTGTTGCTCGCTGAAGCATATCTTGCTATCGGCGAGGAAGAAAAAGCAATGGATGCGGTCGAGAGTTCTATTATGTACTATATGAATCTCTTGAACAAGGAAACAGACGATGAAAACTGTTACCCGATTATTGTTCGATCTCCGATTGTAAAGAAGCGTGAGTTTAAGCAACGAATTCCAAAGGATATTATAAAAAAGAAACTGCAAAACAAATTATCCGATAAGTGTATTGAGGAACTTAATCAAAATATTCGTTTCGTCAAACTTCTTGATATAGTAAACAGCATCGCAGAGTAGTTTTCTCTCGCCCCGCCTCGCGCGGGGCTTATTCTTTGTTTCATGCGACGCAATTTTTGATGTTTGATGCCACAGACTCGTATTTCGTTGTGTATTTGATATTATACTATAATAATTTTGGTTTCTCAATAGATTTCTATAATAAAATTGGAATCATTTCTTGACAAATACAAGATTATATGATAAAACAGATGTGAACTACAAAATCGGAGGTGTATCCGCATGAGTACGATCGGTGCGCGAATCAAAGAGTATCGCTTACAAAAAGGAATGACACAGCAGGACATTGCCAATGCTCTCGGAGAGAGTTCGGGCAGAGTAATATACAACTGGGAGAAAGGAATCGGCCGTCCCGATTGCGATAAGCTCGCTCGACTTTGTGATCTGCTCGGTGTATCTGCCGATGAGCTGATCGGCTGCAAGTCAATGGTACAACATCCAACAGCTGCAGAGTGGAGCACGATACAAAAATACCGCGCTCTTGATGAACACGGTAAAGAGGTTGTGGATTATCTTATTGACAGCGAATACAAACGTGTGACCGCTGCTTCCCGAAAGCCCAAGGCTCGTATGCTGAAGATTGATTTCTTCAATTATCCGGCATCAGCAGGAACTGGCAACTTCCTTGAAACGGAAACACCGGAACAGATATTGGTCAAGGAATCCGCAGAAGCAGAAGCTGCCGATTATGTTATTCCGATTGCGGGTGACAGTATGGAGCCTACCTACCAAGGCGGCGATAGAGTATTTGTGGAAAAATGTGATTCCATAGATGTCGGCGAAGTTGGTATATTTGTTGTCAACGGTGATGCCTATATCAAGGAACTTGGCGACAAGTGTTTGATTTCGCATAATGAGAAGTATAAGCCGATTCACTTGAGCGAGAGTGATAGTGTTTACTGTTGCGGTAGAGTGATTGGGGTTGTGGGAAACTAATTGTGACACCACGGAGACACAAAGCAGAAAGGAGATAAATCAATGCGAGGCGTAATCTACGCGCGATATTCCTCAGACAACCAGCGCGAGGAATCGATCGAAGGACAAATCCGCGAAAACACAGCGTATGCCGACAAAAACGGCATTGAGATCGTTGGAACATACATAGACAGAGCCCTCTCTGCCAAGACCGACAACCGCCCCGAGTTTCAGCGGATGATCAAAGACAGCGCGAAGAAGAATTTCGATGTTGTCATCGTGTGGAAGCTCGACCGGTTCTCCCGTAATCGTTACGATTCAGCAAAATACAAGATGATGCTGAAAAAGAACGGCGTTCGTGTGGTGTCCGCAACAGAGGTCATCGCGGAGGGTACGGCAGGCATCCTTCTTGAATCGTTGCTTGAAGGCATGGCGGAATACTATTCTGCTGACCTTGCTGAGAAGGTATCGCGAGGCATGACCGAAAATGCACTCAAATGTCGGTTCAACGGTGGTACAATTCCTTTCGGCTATATGATTGATGAAGATCAGAATTATCAGATCAATCCGGCACAAGCTCCACTTGTGATTGAAATGTTCCGCAGATACGCAGGCGGGGAATCGATCACCGATATCATCGAAGATCTGAACGCTCGTGGTATCCGCACATCTAAAGGTAATCGATTCAATAAAAACTCCCTCGCACGCATCTTCTCCAACCGCAAATATATCGGAGAATACAGTTATAACGACGTGGTCTTTCCCGATGCAATCCCAGCAATCGTTACGAAGGATATATTCGATAGAGTTGCCGTGCGAATGGCTCAAAACAAACATGCCACGGGAAAAGCCAAAGCACCTGAGCGTTATTTGCTGACAACCAAGCTGTTCTGCGGAAGCTGCAATTCGATGTTTGTGGGCGACAGCGCAAATAAGCCAAACGGCGTAATTTATCGCTATTATAAATGTGCCAGTGCAAAGCGTCACGAATGTGACCGCAAGGCAATCCGCAAGGAATGGATCGAAGATCTTGTAATTCAGAAGATTACCTCCTGGCTGCAGGATGACAAATTAATCAGCAACATGGCAGATGATGTTATGGCACTCCTGAACGAGGGCAACGAGATGCTTTCAGCACTTGAAGCTCAACTGAAGGATGTGCGGTCTTCTATCGACAACATCATGAAGGCTATTGAAAAAGGCGTAGTTACTCGTACAACAAAATCTCGCCTTGAGGAATTGGAGGCAGAGGAAGAGAAAATCATACAGAGCATCAAGGTGGAAGAATCCAAGATTCCAATGATTACAAAAGATTTTATCCTCTTTACACTTAACAAATTCCGTACTCTTAACTTGAAAGTTGAAAAAAACAAGGAGAGACTCATCGACGGACTCGTTAAGGCGATATTTGTTTATGATGACTACATAAAAGTTCTTCTCACATTTGATGATTCACCAATCACTATCCCAACATCTGATGAAATTGAATATAT
>JAZSJS010000103.1:0-2055 GCA_045534435.1 Eubacteriales bacterium | reverse complement strand
CATCCTGCAGTCTCTCGAGACCTGCGGTGCCGAGGTGCAGAAGGGTAATGCACCCGAGGAGCGCAAGCTGCAGCGTCTGTTCCGCAATGCCGAGGCTTGCCGACGCATAAAGCGTTACCCCGACTTTGGCGCGGGCGGTGTTTCGGTTGCCATCGGTGAGCTTGCCGACGGGTTGGATATCGACTTGAACGCAGTTCCCAAGAAATACGACGGACTTGACGGCACCGAGCTTGCCATCTCCGAGTCTCAGGAAAGAATGGCTGTCGTTGTCGAGGCGAAGGACGTTGCCCGATTCCTCGAGCTTGCCGCTTCCGAGAATCTCGAGGCGACCGTGGTGGCCTCTGTCAAGGCAGACGCCAGATTGACGATGACCTGGAACGGCGTGAAGATCGTTGATATTTCCCGTGAATTCCTCAATTCCAACGGTGCGGAGAAGCACATTGACATCACTCCCGCTGCGCCGCAGAGCTTTGGCAAGGAGATCCCGGGCGATTTCGCAGAGGGCTACCGTGCCTTGGTTTCCGATTTGAACGTTTGCTCCAAGCGCGGACTTTCCGAGCGCTTCGACTCGACCATCGGTGCGGGAACCGTGCTCATGCCCTTTGGAGGCAAGCATCAGCAAACGCCGATTCAGGCGATGGTACACAAGATCTCGGTCGAGAAAAAGCACACCGATGCTTGCTCGCTGATGTCTTGGGGATATAACCCCTATATTGCCGAAAAGAGCCCCTATCACAGTGCATATCTTGCGGTTGTTGAGTCGGTTTCCAAGCTGATCGCGACCGGTGCGAAGTTTGAGGACGTTTACCTGACCTTCCAGGAGTATTTTGAAAAGCCCCTGAAGGACGGCAAGCGTTGGGGCAAGCCCTTGGCGGCACTGCTTGGCGCATTCCGCGCACAGCTCGATTTCGGAATTGCCTCGATCGGAGGCAAGGACTCGATGTCGGGCAGCTTTGAAAAGATCGACGTTCCGCCCACGCTGGTTTCCTTTGCAGTCACCACCGGAACGGTTGACGAGATCATCACAAACGACGCAAAGGCGGCAGGTCACAAGCTGATCTCGCTTTGCCCTGAATATGACGAAAACGGACTGCCCGTGGCAGAATCCGTGCTTGCAATCTTTGAGAAGGTCACCTCCATGATGAGAGCGGGCAAGGTCTATGCTGCATACACCCCCACCTTTGGCGGTATTGCCGAGGCAGTCTACAAGATGTGTATCGGTAACGGACTTGGCTTTGCTTATGAAAAATCGATGACATTGGCCGATATCTTTGATTATTGCTACGGTGCATTCCTCCTGGAGGTCGATGCCAACGAGGCAGGTCAGACCGTTGGATATTTCACCGACGACGGCAAGATCACGCTTGGCGATGCGTCCGTTTGCATGAATGTGCTCGGCGAGCTCTATGAGGGCAAGCTGAAGGGCGTATATTCCTGCAACATCGAGCAAAAGCAGGACAATATCACGGCTGTTTCTTATTCCGAGGGCTGTAACCGTTCGGCTGCGATCAAGGTCGCAAAGCCTCGCGTGCTGATTCCCGCATTCCCCGGAACCAACTGTGAGTTTGATTCCGCCAAGGCATTTGCCGACGCGGGAGCAGATCCCGAGATCTTCCTGGTTCGCAACCTTTCCAAGAGCGCGATTTCGCAATCCGTGGAGGAGTTTTCTCAAAAGGTCAAGGATGCGCAGATGATCTTCATTCCCGGCGGATTCTCCGGCGGTGATGAGCCCGACGGATCGGGCAAGTTCATCACGGCGTTCTTCCGCAATGCCGAGGTCAAGGAAGCGGTCACCAAGCTTCTGGATGAGCGCGACGGCTTGATGGCAGGTATTTGCAACGGCTTCCAGGCTCTGATCAAGCTGGGACTCGTTCCTTACGGCAAGATCATCGACACCGATGAAAATTGTCCCACGCTGACCTACAACACCATTGCGCGTCACCAATCCCGCATTGTGCGCACCCGCATCGCGTCGGTCAAGTCACCTTGGCTTGCCGAAAAGAAGGTCGGAGACATCGTTTCCGTCCCGATCTCTCACGGAGAGGGAAGATTCCT
>JAZSJS010000051.1:0-5671 GCA_045534435.1 Eubacteriales bacterium | reverse complement strand
CGTGATGGGCGTACACAAGATAATCTTGCAGAAGCTCTCGGCGTAACTGCGCAGGCTGTATCACGCTGGGAGTCAGGTGGTAGTTATCCCGACATGGAGATGATTCCAGCTATCGCAAATTACTTCCATGTGTCGATTGATGAGCTATTTGGATATCATGATGAACGAGATGAACAAATCAAAACCATTCTCGAAAATGCCACCAAGATACTCACTAAACAAGGATTTACAATGTATCAAGGAAGCTTGTCGGATGATGTTGAAGAATGTGTCAATATGCTTCGTGCAGCTTCAGAGGAATTCCCAAATGAGCCCCAAATTCTTCTGAAGCTTGCTCAAGCACTCCATATGTGGGGATGGAATAAATATGGAGCCAAAGGGCATCCTTCTGATTCATCCGGCATTATAGAAGATGATATTGAATACAACTCCCAAAATATTTATTGGCAAGAAGCTGTTCGCGTTTATGAAAAACTTTTGAAATCCAATCCGTCCTCAGAGGATCGCGAGATAGCCATTTGTCAAATAGTTCCCCTTTATTGCCGAATGGGTGAATACGAAAAAGCAAAAAAAATTGCTAACGATCAAAATGCACTTGTCATTTCCAAAGAAGTGTTGCTACCTCTGGCAACGGTCGGTGAAGAAAAAGCAAGATATCAAGGCGAAAGAATCATGGCGCTTCTTTCAAACCTCAGATTCGCCATTTCCGAAGCGGTAGCTACAAGACCCGCAGTATCTACCTCCGAATACGGAAGACAAATTCTATTGTCGGTTATTAAACTTTACGAAACGGTCTTTAATGACGGTAGATGCGGAAGGTGGCATTGGAACATCGGTCAGTTGTATTTGACTTTGGCTCACTATGAAATGAACAACGACGGTAGTATGGAAAAGGTTCTCAATTATTTCGATAAAGGATTTGATCATTGCAACGAATATAATCGCATCTATAATGAAGGTGAATATCAATATTCCGCCCCATTGATCTCCGCATTGGCGAAGATAAACAAGGGAGACCTTGCACCCCTTGGTGAAGATTTTTGGAAAAAGCAATTCCATACATTTCGAAAAGATATTGTTGAAAAAATTCGCACCAATCCAAAATACGCCGAATGTTTTGAATAAAAGTTCGACAAGCTCAGAATGACACCTATCGGTGTCCTGCGGGGCATAGTCGAAACCTGTAGGGCAACCGCTCTCTTGGCGGTCGGATCTCACGGGAGGGCGGTGCTTTCTTTCAAAAGCCAACGAAAGAATGTAGGGGGCGACGTCCTCGACGCCCCGCAACAAAGGATTTGGCACTTGTGCAAAGTTGTTGCGAGAGAATGGCTTTTGCGACGCTATGAAAAAGATCAAATCCCATCACTATCGGGGCGTCGAGGACGTCGCCCCCTACAAGGCTTGTGATAAATCAAAATTTGAACGCCTCCAAAAAATTAAGGGAGCCAAATCAAAAAAGAACCGCTGTGCGATTGCACAGCGGTTCTTCTGTTATCACAGACAGAATTTTGAGGGTTGAAATTACTTAATTTCAACAGTTGCGCCAGCCTCAACGAGAGCTGCCTTAATCTTTTCAGCTTCGTCCTTGGAAACGCCTTCCTTCACGGTCTTGGGAGCGCCCTCAACCAGATCCTTAGCGTCCTTCAGGCCCAGACCGGTGATCTCACGAACAGCCTTGATAACGTTGAGCTTGTTAGCACCAAAGTTAGCGAGGACAACGTCGAACTCGGTCTTCTCTTCAGCTGCGGGAGCTGCTGCGCCTGCTGCTGCAACTACGCCAACGGGAGCTGCTGCGGAAACGCCAAATTCTTCCTCAACTGCCTTCACGAGGTCGTTGAGCTCAAGGATGGTCAGAGACTTGATCTCTTCCAGAATGTTAGTAATCTTTTCGGATGCCATTTTCATTTACCTCCAAAATCAAAGTAATCTTTTTTTGAATTTTTATGTTCCGATTTTAGGCGGGATTCGGTAACCCGTAGTGAACAGGGGCGGGCAGAATGCGAAAATTATGCTTCTGCGGGAGCCTCTTCTCCACCGTTTTCCTTGTCCGTGATCGCTTTGATCGCGTACGCGAACTTGTAAAGCGGAGACTGGATGGAGCCAAGGAGCTTCGCGATGAGAGTTTCCTTGTTCGGAATATCTGCCAACGCGTTAACAGTATTAGCATCGATCACAGCGCCGTCTACATAACCTGCGAGAATGTTGAAGGACTCAACCTTCTCAGCGTAGGTCTTGAGAATTTTCGCAGCCACGACGGGATCGTTCTCGCTGATTGCGATTGCGGTCATTCCGCTGAGGTACTGCTTCATTTCTCCGTAGCCAACCATGTCGCAAGCTCTGCCGGTCATGGTGTTCTTCATGACGACATACTTTACGCCTGCTTCACGGAGAGCCTTACGCATTGCGGTGTCGTTTTCCACGGTGATACCCTGGTAGTTCACGACCACGCCTGCTGCGGAATTCTTGATTTGCTCTGCCAGATCAGCAACGATTTGCTGCTTCTGCGCGAGAATGGAATTGCTCGGCATTTCGTTTCACCTCCCAATGTGAATTGAGCGAATAAAAAAATCTTTCTTCCGGCTCCGTACAAGCATGCCGAAAAGAAAGATTGCATCACAAAAAATCTGTAATTCAATTCATCTCCTCGGCAGGAAAGCTTTCGCCTTTACCGGAACCTGCTGTCTTTGGATAACGGCATATATTATATCACGAAGGAATTCCCTTGTCAAGAGGTTTTTGAAAAAAAGTTTAAAAAATCAAATTTTTTTGAATTTTCTTTCAAAAATGGGTATTTTTGAGGAAAAATCAATAGGAAATCGAATAATAGGTGCGGTTGACCATCGTTTTTGTGAAGTTGCTTCCCACGCGAACCAGGTGGAAGACGCGGGAATCACGGTCAACGGCAAAGACCGTCAGGCAATCCTCTGCCTTGGTGTTGCGCGCGCGGGGCAGATCGCAGCCGAGATTGTCCCAATTGTCGTTGGCGGAGGAGGGGAAGGCGACGACGTTCTGATCCGGATATGCCGCACTCGTTCCCACAAAGTCCACGTGGTTGTGTCCCGTGAGATAGGCGATGAAGACGCCCTTTCCACGCGCGGAAAAATCCGCACGAACCTTCAGCGTCGGCAGAACGTCGGTGTTGGCGATGGGGGCATAGTCTTTGTTCAAGGCGGCGCCGTTCACCCAGGCGTTGACAATGTCGGGAACCATTTCGCTTTTGCCGTAGGTCAGCGGTGCCGTGCCACCGAAGCCCTTGATGCTTGCCTGCGTCCAATCGCATTCCTTGATCTTTCCGGAATCGGGATATGCGTGACGCGCGATCATGACGTGGTAGCCCTCCGGCACGGCCGCCAGCGTGTCAACCAGCCAGTCCAGCTGCTCCTGATTCATGCATTCCACGGCACGCGTGATCTTGAAGTCTCCGTTTTCGTTGCGGTCGTCGGGCACCATGTAATCGTCCAGCACGATCAGCGTCACCTGATATTCGTCAAAATTGACCGAATAATAGGTTTTTTCCAGGGAGGGAAGACCCATGTATTTCAGATTGGGACGGATCAGCTTGTCGAACACCTGCTGTTTGGTTCCGCTGAGCTCCTGCTTGTCGCTGTTGCCGCCGTCGTGGTTGCCGATGACGGTATAAAACGGCTTGGGCGTGTTCTTCAGTGTGGCACTCTTCAATGCGACCGAATACCAGGTTCCGTCGTTTTCCGAGTAGCTGCTGCCCTGGATGTCGCCAAGACAGATGCCGGCATCCAAAGCCTCCATTTCGTTCATATATTCCAACGCATGAGAAAGCTGCTCGACAGAGCGGTGAATGTCTGCCGTGACCAGCATGGCAAAGCGCTTGGGCAGCTTGCGACCGTGTCCGTAGTCGCCCACGTTGGCGGCGGCGTTGACGATATGCTCCACGTCCTTGTTGCGTATCGCGATAATTCCTTCGTAATGACTCATGATTCCATCTCCTTTGCTTTGTGTGATCCATTCCGTGCGCTTGACCAACGCACGGGCGAGTATAGTATATCACAAATTTTCCCAAAAATCAATTTTTTTACAAAAAGAAATTCAAAAAAGAGTGGAGGATGCAGGAAGCACGGCGAAAACTGACTTGACAGACGTTGGTTTGCGTGGTATAATAAAAATGCTTTTATATCATAATGTAAAAAAGGAGGAGAGCCACATGAGGATTCTGATCGCCTATGCGTCGAAGCACGGAACGGCCGCGACCTGCGTTGAGCGTTTGATGAGCCGCTGGAGCGGACTCGACGTCACTGCCGTCAATCTGGAGCGAGAGAGCGTGGATCCGAGCGGATATGAAATGGTGGTGTTCGGCTCCTCCGTTTATTTCGGAAAGCTGCGTCCGGCGGCGCGCGATTTTCTCAGAAAATACGAATCGGTTCTTGTCCAAAAAACGACGGCACTCTTTTTGTGCTGCGGCTTGACGGCGGAGGCAGAATATTACAAGAAAAAGCTCTTTCCCGCACCCTTGCGCGAGAGCGCCTTTGACGTGCTCTTTTTCGGCGGTTCCCTGAGCACCGAGGGGCTTTCGTTCCTCGAAAAATTGGCGGTGCGCTCGATGAGAGCCGCACTTTACGAGGAGAGCATGGAGGAAGGGGATTATTCCGCACCGTCTCTGCCCGGGATCTTGCCTGAGAACGTTGATCGGTTGGCGACCTCTCTTCGCAAGGAGGTTGCGCGCTTTTCGGAGGCGCAAGGGTAAGGATAAAAAGCACAATGTTTTCAGAGGGGATTTTTTACTCTTTTTGCAAATTAACCAAATAAAAAATCTTGACAAAGGAAAACAAATGTGATATAATGTTATGGTAGCGGAAAAATAAGACCCATTAGCTCAGATGGCAGAGCACATGACTTTTAATCATGGTGTCCGGAGTTCGACTCTCCGATGGGTCACCAACAAAAGAAGAGGATCGCGAATGCGATCCTCTTCTTTTATTGTCGACTCGCAATGCGAGTCGGGCTCTGCGAGGCGGAGCCTCGCTATAACGCGCGGTGTGAAAGAGCTTGATGTGGCAAAGGGAATCCCGCGCGTTTGAGTTCTGACTCTCCGATGGGTCACCAAACGTAACAAATCCGAACTATTTCGTCAATCGAAATTGGTGCGGATTTGTTTTTTACTATAATTATTCGAATTAATGTTAATAGAACGCCGCCGAGAGCGACCAAACGGTTACTCTCGGACGTGTTATTTAATATCTTCTGTTATTCTGCTACATCCAACCATCGAACATCTATTTCAAGACTTTTAGATGACACAAAAATAGGAGTAGAACAGAATTCAACACGCTGCACATGATTATCCGAGGTCAGATATGCACGTACAACACAGATATTTTCCGGTACTTCTGCTATATTTACAATATATTTTACGATCTCAAAATATATTTGAAGGTTTTCGGCAACATCCGGATTGATCTGGTTCGCTTGACTATCTTTGTGTAAAACCAATGCAAATTTACATTCGTTCTCAATCTCTCCAAGAAGGCTTTTGATGAGCAGAAGCTTGCGATTCAGCTTGTTCAAATCAAGTTGCCTCCTTTTCGATATAATACTGCGCCTGTGCCTTAAACATCTCTGCATACACGCCGCCGAACTGCATCAGTTCTGTATGAGATCCGCATTCCGCAATCCGCCCGCTATCCATCACCACAATTCT
>JAZSJS010000148.1:0-9772 GCA_045534435.1 Eubacteriales bacterium | reverse complement strand
GCCGCGGGAGCTATTGAATGAGCGAGCGCAGAGATAAAGAATTACCTTTACACCCATGCGATAAAAGTTTTTGCGGGGGTGTGGGGGCGGCTTTTTTCAAAAAGCGCCCCCACAAAAAGAAAGCTATTTGGCACGAATGTGCCTTTCGTGGGTCCCCAAATAGCCGCGGGAGCTATTGAATGGATGAGCGTAGAGATAAACAATTACGTTTATACCCAATGCGATAAAAGTTTTTGAAGGGGCGTGGGGGAACTTTTCTCAAAAAGTTCCCCCACAAATCGCGCCTTTAAAACGCGCCCTTAAAACGCGTCCTTCACAAAGCGTGTCCCCCACAAATCGTGATTTTACGAATTCCCCTTGATGATGAGATCGAAGCGATTGAGGAGGATCGCCTCGCGGTCGTGGATGAGGCCTTCCTCGTGAGCGTAGGGTTTGGGTGTGGGACTCAAGAAGTCGGGATTTTCGAGCTTTCCGTCGAGGTAGTCACCCAAGAGAGGTCTGTCCTCCATGATGCGCGCTTTGACGAGCTCCATGCGTTCCTCGATCAGCTCCATGCCGAAATCCATGCATTCGCGCTCCCACTGAGCGCGCAGCTTGACGAGGAAGCGATCGGCGGCGGCGACGGCTTTTTGGAAGCCGGTGTCGTAAATTTGTTGGAGCATATCATGCCAGCCCTTTCGGTAAGCCCTGCGCGAGCCCTCGGAGATCTCTGCCTTGCAGGCGAGCAGGTCACAGAATGCCACCTGTGTTTCGAAAATATAGGCAAACTCTCCGGCATGCTCGATCCTTTCCGCCATCCAGCCCGTCATGCTTCTCAGATGGATCAGGCCTCCTGCGGAGTGCGCGGCGAAATCACCGGGCAGCAGGCGGTCGTAGAGCATATATCTGCCGGGGGTGACGATCACGCGACCGGTGTTCAGCCGGCAACGGATCGCGGGAATGTCCTCGAGAGGGACCATGTCGTAAAAATCAACTCCGCAGAGCGCGAGCATACGGCGCGAAAGGTGCTCGGTGTGATCGGTTCTTGCCCAACAGGCTTCGGCATAGGCGAAGAGCACGGGAAGCGTGGCGAAATAGGAGCAGGCACCCGTATCCTCGCGCCACATGGCGACGTGAACCTCGCGCGGAGGATGCTCCAGCAAAGCGGGTACCGTGTTGCAGGCAACGGTGTGTGAGAGCCAGGAGAGAGGAACGGCACCGTACCAACCGTTGTCGCCGCCCACAAAGCCGAGGTTGTCGGTCTTTTTCGCAAGGGATGCAAGCAGAGAGCGGTAGGTATTCGCGTCCACGCTTGTGCATTCGCTGACGGCAAAGGTGAAGGGAAGGTCGGTTTTTTCAACTCCCTCCAGCACGGCACTGCCCATGCTTGCCGTGTACCCATGCTTTGCGCAAAGGCACGAGAGGATCTCCAGCCTCTGCGGCAGCTCCTCGACGGAGCAGCTGTTCAGGGGTGTCGGATAAGGTCCGCAGCCGGGCAGGGCAGGGCGGTCGAAGCCAAAGCAGACTTTGCGGCTTTGCAGATTTTCGGTACAGATACACAGAGCGCGGTCGATCGCGGACTCAAAGGCTTCGGCGGATTCGTAGGCGGGAAGCTCGGAGAAGGAGACGCAGGGAATGAGGTCGATGCCCAGGGAGGCTGCGTAGGAATCGAGCTCGCGCAGCTCCTCTGCGGTATATCTGCCCGCGAAGGTGTCAAAATCGAGTGTGTCGCGGATCTTGTCTCCCTTCACGGTCTTGAAGGTCAGCGCGTTGTAGCCCAGTGCTGCGAGCAAACGGCAAAAGCGCTTGACGGCGGAGGGCTTCATAACGG
Source organism: Eubacteriales bacterium (assembly GCA_045534435.1). GTDB lineage: Bacteria > Bacillota > Clostridia > Oscillospirales > CAG-272 > UMGS1865. Next base: position 7,962 of record JAZSJS010000148.1, on the reverse strand, counting down.
CATTTTCGGTCATGTCCACCATCACGCCGAGGGTATCGAACAGAGGCTCCTCGTGCGTCTCGTCGGTCAGGCCCTCCTTTGCGCGCTGCAGGGTCAGCGCAATGGCTCGGAAGAGCGAGGCATTGTCGGAATAGGTCACGTACCAATCCGCACCGTCGCCGCGGACCGAAAGACCCTTGATGTCACTTTTTTCAACATGCAGCGTGAGCGAAAGCGCTTCTGCCGCGGGGATTTCGCCAATCAGCTCGGCAAGTCTTTCTTTTTGCGTTTGATCGTTGGTCAAAAGGTTGATCATTTGCAAGCTCCTTTCTCGCCGTCCTTGGCGGGAACGTCAAATTCAAAGAGGATGGGATAGTGATCGGAATACATCGCGGGAAACTCTCCGACGAGATTGGCATAGACGCGCGGGATCAGATTGCCCTTATAGAGAATGTGGTCGATCGCGCCCGAATAGCTTCCGCTGTTCCAGTGAGGTGTCGGCTCGACGTAGTAGCCCAGCGTTTGATCATACAGGGGATAGCCGTGGCAGGAGCTGCGATCGTCGGAGATCGGTGTGGCATCGTGCGCGTCGATCATGCCCAGAGAGAGCAGCTTGTTGAAGGGAGTGGATCCGATCACGCAGTTGCAGTCGGCGCCAAAGAGGAAGGGGGCGTTGGGATAGCGCGAGAGAAACTCCTTCAGGATCGGCTCCAGGAGACGGACGTCGTTGATGCGGCGGATATTCCCGACCTCATACGAGCAGTTCCAGTTTGCCTCCATGTGCGTGTCACAGCAGGTGACGATCTTGCCCGAGGCGATATGCTGAAGCACCGCGAGGGTGATGGTCTTGGATTCGTCCTCACCTCGCAGGTCGTAGATGCGGCACTCGAGCTGGCGCCAGACTCCGGTTTTGTAGAAGATCGGAATGACGTTGGGCTTGCTCCAATTTTCGGCGACCACCTCGGTATATCCGTTTTCCTCCATCAGCCGCTGAAAGCATCCGAGCTTTCGCATCGCGGTCCAATATTCGTTGATAAAAAGCAGATCGGGCTGCCATGCGAGCAGCATCGGAGCGGCATAGCGGTCGCGGTTTGCCATCAGCTCGGCACCCCAATCCACGCCCCAGATATTCTGCAAAAGCATACGGAATTCGCCGCGCTTTTCGGGAACGTCCTCCTCGACGGCGTGCGTGTAGACAAAGCCGTCGACCAGAATGTCAGCCTCTGCCGCCTGTGGCAGAAGGCTGCCGGTCAGATAGCGTGCCGCCTCGAGATATCCTGCAAGACGGTCGGCGCAGATATAGAGCCTTTTGCCCTTGACAGAGATCGAATAATGCCCCTCGGGGGTTGCAAAGCCGCCGCGCGAGGTCTCGCCGATGAGGATTTCGTATTCGCGTTCCTCGGCATCGTCGGTCTTGACGGGAACGTCGCATCCCGTATCGTAAAACAGATGGTAGCGCAGGTCAAGGGCGACAAAATATTCCCCCTTGTGCGCTTTTTCATTGTAAACGATCTGAAAATCGGAAAAGCTCCTTCCGATGCACCGGATCTGCAAAAGCGTATCCGGCTCGCGTTTGATTCTGTTCATAAAAGGCTTCCTTTCTCTTGTTCGTGACGGATTTCTTCTATATTTTTATTCTACTTGATTTGACGAGAATTGTCTTGCTCTTTTTCGGTGTTTTTTCGCCAAAATTAAGCTTTTGTCAAATCCGCGTCCGAGGGTGTGCCGAGAGGACGTCGCCGCTGCTGCGGGGAGCATCCCACCGTGCTTCGGAAGCTGCGGTAAAATGCCGAGAAGTCCTGATAGCCGACCGAATAGGCGACCTCCTTGACAGACAGGCTCGTGTGATCCAGGAGCCACTGTGCGTGCTCCATGCGCACCTGTATCTGATATTGATGAGGGGTGATGCCGTATTGCTTTTTGAAGATGCGTGTCAGATAATCCTTGTCATATCCGAATCTGCGCGCGATCTCCTCGAGCTTGATCTGCTCGGCATACCGTGCGCGCAGATCGTTGCGGATCAAACGGGCGATCTGCTCCCGGGCATCGCGGCGCGGCATTCCCGACCAAAGCTCGCTGAACACGCGGTTCATGTAGGTATTGAGCAGAAAGGGGTTGCCGGAATGCGATTTGAAAAGCTCCTCAAAGCTTGACAAGATCGGCTCCAGCGCGGCTTGCCGAAAGCGTCCGCGCAAGGGGAGATGCTCCTCCTCACTGTAGGCACCTTGAAACTCAATGTAAAAATAGCTTGGTGGACTCTCCAGAGGGACTCCCTCCTGAAAAAGACCGTGGCGTTGAATGTAATAGTCTCCCGCGGAAAGCTCGACGAGCGCTCCGTCCTCGCGGAAGCGAAGAACACCGTCCCGCATGAGGATGAGCACACTCATGCGGTCGCAAAGACGCGTGACGTGTACCTCGCCCTCTGCGAAGATCCTTGTGGAGCAGGCGAGAAATTCGGGGGGCGGAGAAAAGTTGAGTGTCATGGAACGTTCTCCTTGAAGGTCGTTTTTTGCAATCTTTTTTTCGGATGCTGCAATTGTATTTTGAAGCGGGATCTGCTATCATAATTATACAGTATCCGCAAGCGATTGTCAAGAGCGCGGAAATCGATTTTTTCGAAAGGAAGGATGGATCATGAGGACATCTGCATATCGTTTTTATACAACCAAGGAGATCGCGCCTCGCGGCTGGCTGCGCCGTCAGCTGGAGCTCGAGGCACAGGGCCTTTGCGGAAATTTGGACCGAGTTTGGCCCGACGTCCGTGACAGCAAATGGATCGGCGGCGATCGCGAGGGATGGGAGCGCGTGCCGTATTGGCTCGATGGCTTCATTCCGCTGGCATATCTTTTGGACGATGAGGATATGAAGGCGCGTGCCAAGAGATACGTCGATCGCATTCTTGCGTCGCAGTGTGAGGACGGCTGGATCTGTCCCAACGGCGAGACACCGCGCGAAAAATATGACATCTGGGCCATTCATCTGATCTCCAAGGTCCTGGTCGTGTGGTACGATTGCACTGAGGACGAGCGGATCCCCCAGGCGCTTTGGCGTGTGATGAAGAATTTTTACGACCTGATCCTCTCGGATGGCGTCAAAATTTTTGATTGGGGAAAATACCGTTGGTATGAGGGCTTCGTGGCGCTCAATTTTCTCCGGGAGCGCTATCCCGACGAGGAATGGATCGTTTCGCTTGCCAAGCTTCTGAAGGAAACGGGAACCGATTACGGAGCACTGATTGAGAGATGGCGGCGTCCCTTGAACCAATGGACCTTCGACACGCACGTGGTCAATCTTGCCATGATGCTCAAAAGCGAGGCTGTTTCGGCAGAGCTTTTGGGAGAGGATTGCTCCGATCTTGCCGAGGAGCTGTATTCCGCGCTGATGCAATACAACGGTATGCCCGTGGGAACCTTTACCGGGGATGAGTGCCTTTCCGGACTCAGCCCGATCCAGGGCACCGAGCTTTGCGGTGTGGTGGAGCTGATGTATTCCTTTGAATGGCTGTATGCCTGCACGGGCGATCCCAAGTGGGCGGAGCGGCTGGAGCGAGTGGCGTTCAACGCCCTGCCGGCGGCGGTTTCCGACGATATGTGGACGCATCAATACGTGCAGATGAGCAATCAGATCGATTGCACCAAATTCCCCTCAAAGCCGATCTTCCGCACCAACGGACGCGAGGCGCACCTGTTTGGTCTTGAGCCGCACTTCGGCTGCTGCACCTCCAATTTCGGCCAGGGTTGGCCCAAGCTCGCGCTTTCCTCGTTTATGAAGGCGAAGGATGGCATCGTGAGTGCCGTAGCGATCCCCGCCGAAATCAAGACCGATTGGAAGGGTGTTCCCGTACGGATCACGCTGGACACGGCATATCCCTTCCGGAACACGTTTGTCTATACCGTTCATGCCGAGCAGAAAACCGCGATGAAGCTGCGCGTGCGCATCCCGTCCTTTGCAAAAAGCCTGACCGTCAACGGTCGCTCCGTCAGACGGCGCGCCGAGATGGTGTTCGGTGGCTTTGCGGCGGGCGAGACAAAAATCGAGATCACCTATGAGACCGAGCCCATGCTCAGCGCGCGTCCTCACCGACTTTACACCGTCAACTGCGGATCTCTGGTGTTCGCGCTTCCCATCAAGAGCGAGGCGACGATGCGTGAATACGTCAAGAATGACGTGGAGCGGAAATTCCCCTACTGTGATTATGAGATCCGAGGCGTCTCGGATTGGAACTATGCATTCACGTCCCGCAGCCTCAAAATGGAGACACGTGAAATTTCCGAGGAATATCCCTTTTCCTCCAAGCAACCTCCCGTGGTCGTTTTTGCAGAGGGAAGCCACATCGATTGGGGCTTTGAGGATGGCTACGAAACGGTTTGCGCCAAGCTGCCCGAGCATCGCGCGCCGCTGGACGCGCCGCAAAGGCTGGAGCTCTATCCCTACGGCTGCGCAAAGCTGCGTATGACGGAAATGCCGTTGGTCAAATTCAAAAAATAAGATCTGTATGACAAAAAAGAGGGACTGCTCCAACCGAATCGGCGGGGCAGTCCCTTGCGCTTTTATCGAATCTTCTTTCCGTTCAGGACGGCTTGGGTGAGATGCTCGCCGCGGTAGACGAGCTTGAGCGAGAAAAAGGGAGCGTCGGTGTCCAAAAGACGCAGGAAGATCCGGTCTCCCTCCCAGAGCGTGAGATCAAAGAGCGCCTTTTTGTCGATCCAGGCGAGCTCGCCCTCGTCGCATTCCTTTTCTGTTCCCGTCCAATCGGAGCAGGTGAAAAGGTGCATATATTCGGTGGGATAGACGTCGGATACGAAGGTCACGATGCCGCGGTAGGCATACTTCGTCACGGTCAGTCCGGTTTCCTCCAGCACCTCGCGCTTCATGCAGTCCTCGGGGCTTTCGCCGTCCTCAAATTTTCCGCCCACACCGATCCACTTGTCGCGGTTTTCATCGTTGACCTTTTTGGTGCGGTGGAGCATCAGATATTTCCCGTCGCGCTCGGGGTAGCATAAGGTTGTCATTTTCATAAGTGTTCTCCTTGAGGAAGCCTCAGTGTTTTGAGATAGGTCTTGGTTTCGGGCAGTACGCGAAAGCTTTCCACCGCCTTTTGAATGGCTTTGTTGTGCACCCATGGGGGCAGGAGCCGGTCGGTCAGATAGGGGAGTGTCGCGTCGTACTGCTTGATCAGCGCGATGCTGAAAAACCAGGCTTGTGCCATGCGGACGTAGTAATCGTCGTGTCTCAGGCGCGCGGCGATCCTTAGTACCTCGTCGGAGAATCGCGGCGCGTCGAGATACCAGGCGGTCAGGCGGACAAGCGCAAAGCGGACGGTGTAGGTCTGCTCCGAGGAGAGCCAGACCAAAATGCGCTCCCACAGACGTCGGGGATCCTTCAGAAGAGCCTTGGGCGCCATCATGTCACAGGTCGCCCAATTGTTGACGTGAGGAAGGAAGGCTTCGACTGCGGCAAGCGCGTCGGAGAAGTCCTTGATGCCGTCAAGTAGCACGGCATGGAGGTTGTTTTCATCGTAGTAGTCGTGCGGAAGCGTCGCGAGAAAATCGGTTGCGGCATCACTTCCCGAAATGCGCTTGGCATAGGCGCGCAGAGCGGGCATGCGGACTCCGAGAACCGTTTCTCTCGGCACGGTTGGCATCAGCTTGCTCTGAAAAACAGCATAGTTTTCGTCGCTCATGGCGCGCAGATCGGCTTGAATTTTCGGTTGATTTCCTTGCATACTCTCACCTCCAATCAGACAATATTATAGCAGAAGAAGAAAGCAATTGCAAGAGCTTTCCATGTTTTCACATCTTTTTTGGACAAAAGTTGACATGAGAAAAATATTTGCCAAAAAATTAACGATTTTTTTCGAAAAATTTTTGATAACGTCTTGATTTTTCGAAAAGAATATATTACAATATAAAGGATAGCATTGATAAAGAAAAACTCCGACAGAAAATCACGGAGAAGAGAAGAGGTCGTTCAAAGCATGGCAATATTTAGAAAAATCGGAATTTTAACCTCCGGAGGAGATGCCCCGGGAATGAATGCTGCTGTCAAAGCGGTGGTCAACCGTGCGCTTTCGATGGGAATTGAGGTCGTTGGCATTGTCGGCGGCTACGCAGGCTTGATCAAGGGTGAGCTGATCCCTCTGACGCACAACAGTGTCAACAACATCGTGGGAATGAGCGGAACCTTTTTGTATTCCAGCCGCTGCCCCGAGTTCATGACCGAGGAGGGCATGCAGACGGCGGTTGAGACCTGCAAGAAGAATTATATCGATGCGTTGGTTTGCATTGGCGGCGACGGTACGTTCCGCGGCGCAACCGACATGACCTTCCACGGAATCCCCTCAATCGGCATTCCCGGAACGATTGACAACGACGTGACCGCAACCGACTATACCATCGGCCTTGACACCGCGATCAACACCACCGTGGACGTCATCGACAATCTGCGTGACACCTGTGAATCTCATGCGCGCCTGAACGTGGTGGAGGTCATGGGACGCGGATGCGGACAGGTGGCGCTCTATGCGGCAATGGCATCGGGAGCCGTGGCGGTTGCCCTTCCCGAGCTTCCCTTTGACGAGGCGGCAGCTCTGGAAAAGATCCGCAAGCTTCGCAGCAGCGGCAAGCGCGGTATGATCGTTGTGGTATCCGAGGGTGTGTTCAACCCCGACGGTACGCCTTACAGCGAGACCTTGGCAAAGAAGATTCAGAAGGAAACCGGTGTGGAGACCAAGTTTATGCGCCTGGCACACGTCGTGCGTGGCGGAAAGCCCACCATGAGAGACCGTACCACGGCAACCGAGATGGCTGTCAAGGCGGTTGAGATGCTGGTGGAGGGCAAGAGCAACGTGGTGATGTGCGAGCTGGACGGCGAGATCGTTGCGTTGGACATCGCTTTTGCGCTTGTTCTGGACCGGATGTATAAAAACAAGCTGAAGCCGGGCGATCTGGACAAGTTCACGCCCGAGCAGATCGAAGAGATGAAGAAGCTTTCGGAAAAGCGTACCGCCGAGCTGCAAAGACTTTACAAGATCGCTCTCGACGTCAGCTTCTGATTTGAGATGAAAAATAAATGATGATGAAAACCGCCGAGAGTAGTCATTTGGCCACTCTCGGCGGTTTCGTTATAGACTAATTCATAATTTTATGGTATAATATTTCAAACAATTTTGAAAAGTACCCAATGAAAAATCCATTCAATGCACTTTATGGGTGAAAGGCAGGTGAGAACGATGGATGCGAATATTATAGAAAGCTACGTGGAAAAAGTATATGGATATGCGGTAAATCATACCTATTCTCGCGAGGAGGCTGATGATCTGTCGCAGGAAATACTTTTTACGGTAGTACGAGAATTGCCGAAACTCAAAGACGAGAATAAATTTGAACCGTGGCTTTGGGGGATTGCAAGTAACGTAACAAAAAGTTTTCGACGTCATATGGGAAAACAGCGCGCGATGTATTCCTATGACATTCCGGAAGATATAGCGTATGAAGAAGATTTTAATAACGAGCAAGAAGTTATCTATGATCTATTGCGTACAAAAATTGCAATGCTTTCTTCTATATACCGTGATATTATCGTTCTTTATTACTATGACAGCCTTTCAACGAAACGTATAGCCGAGCAATTAAACATTCCCGAAGGTACTGTCACATGGCGACTTTCGGAAGCTCGGAAAAAACTAAAAAAGGAGTGTACTGAAATGAACGAAACTGCTCTTCGACCTATAAAAATGAATATTGATATATACGGAACCGGAGAATATGATGATAAAATGGTGCCGTTCCCGAGCAAGTATGTTAATGATGCTCTATCTCAAAATATTCTCTATTATTCCTATGAAAAGCCTGCAACGGTGGAAGAATTGGCAAAGCTTTGCGGTGTTCCTGCATACTACATTGAAGATCGAATTGATAATCTTTTAAAACGAGAAGCTGTTATTGAGGTATCAAAAGGAAGATATCAAACCGACTTTATCAT
>JAZSJS010000010.1:0-17188 GCA_045534435.1 Eubacteriales bacterium | reverse complement strand
ACCTGCACGAATGAACACAAGATCCTAAATCTTGCGCGTCTGCCAATTCCGCCATACCCGCGAAATTTTTGAGCGGTGTATGGCGGAATTTTTCTGCACATACCCGCGAATTTTTTGAGCGGTGTATGGCGGAATTTTTCTGCACATACCCGCATAAGGAGTGAAGAGTGAAAAGTGAAAAGTGAAAAGTGAAAAGTGAAAAGGTGATTTTTCACCCATCAAAAACCATTTGATATTATACTATGTTTTTTCATGTTTGTCAAGACATTGACGGCTGAAATTTATCTTTATGAATTTTTCAGGCTTTTGAATAAAAAATCAAAAAAAGCAAAAGTTTTCATTTACAAAATCGGTTTGCCGTGCTATAATAAAGATAATATTATTTTATTGATCCCCGAAAAGCGGAGAAACGGAGTCTGTTATGAAGTATGATGTCTGCAATTTGATCGGTGCTTTGGTGGAATATGCGGTTGAGCGCGAGCTGATCGATCCCCTGGATCGCGTGTTTTATCGGAACCGTCTGATGGAGGAGATGAAGGTTGCGGCCTTCGAGCCCGTGGGTGAGATGCCGAAGCTCTCCCTGGAGGAGCTCTTGGGGGCGCTCTGTGATTATGCCGTGGAAAACGCGATCATTCCCGATTGCGGTGTGACGGGCAGAGATCTGTTCGACACCCGTCTGATGGGATTGCTTACCCCCCGTCCGAGCGAGGTCGTCAAAAACTTCCGCGCGCTTTATGCCGAGTCTCCCGAGCGTGCGACCGATTATTATTACCGTCTGAGCTGTGACTCGGACTACATCCGCACCTATCGCATCAAGCGCGACTTGAAGTGGGTCTATCGCGGAAAATACGGCGATCTTGATATCACCGTCAATCTCTCCAAGCCGGAAAAGGATCCCAAGGCGATCGCTGCGGCAAAAACGCAGAAGCAGACGGGATACCCCAAGTGCGCCATTTGCCGTGAGAACGAGGGCTATGCCGGCAGCATGACGCAGGCGGCAAGACAGTCTCACCGCCTCATTCCGATCACGATGGCGGGACAGGATTGGTTCTTGCAATATTCTCCTTATGTCTATTACAACGAGCATTGCATCGCGCTCTCGGCGGCTCATACCCCGATGAAGATCGACAGAGCTTCCTTTGTCAAGCTGTTGGATTTCGTGACGCTTTTCCCGCATTATTTCCTCGGCTCGAATGCCGACCTGCCGATCGTCGGAGGATCGATCCTGACGCACGACCATATGCAGGGGGGACACTATACCTTTGCGATGGAGCGGGCGGAGATCGAGCGCGAGCTGCATTTTGAGGGCTTTGAGAATGTTCGTGCCGGAATCGTTCGTTGGCCGATGTCGGTCATCCGTCTGACCTCTGCCGACCGCGAGGCGTTGACCGAGCTTGCTGACCGCATTCTCGGTGCGTGGAGAGGATATTCCGATCCCGATGCGTTTATCTTTGCCGAAACCGACGGAGTACCGCACAACACGGTCACGCCCATCGCGCGCCGTCGCGGGGCGGACTATGAATTGGATCTCGTGCTTCGCAACAACAAGACCACCGAGGAGCATCCCTTGGGTGTGTTCCATCCGCACGCGGACAAGCATAACATCAAAAAAGAGAACATCGGCTTGATCGAGGTCATGGGCCTGGCGGTGCTGCCGTCGCGCCTGAAGGGCGAGATCGAGCTGCTCGGCAACGCTTTGGTCGAGGGCAAGGATCTTTGTGCCGACGAGACGCTTTCCAAGCACGCAAAATGGGTTGAGGCATTTGCCGATCGCTATCGGTTTACGCGTGAGAACGTGAATGAGATCCTCCGCGAAGAGATCGGAAGAACCTTTGAGGCGGTTCTGGAGGATGCGGGCGTTTACAAATGCACCGAGGAGGGAAGAGCGGCATTCTTGCGCTTCGTTGCCACGGTGTGATCTGGGATTTATGAAGGAAAGGAATTGGGAAAAAATATGAAAAAGAATCTGAAGGGCTTGATTGAGCAGCTTCCCGTCGGAGAGGCGCTGACCTTCATTGATATGAATGAATTTGATATGATCGAGAGCTGGGGAATGATCCCGGATCTGGTACATAAAAAGAGCGCGCACATGACTGCGGCATGGCATTTTGAATCCAAAAACCGCATTTGCATCCCTCTGGGAATGCGCGATCTGAGCGCGCACCGCTTTTTGACCTTTTCGGTCTTTGCCGTGAGAGGAAAGGGAGGCTCCTTCTCCCTGATGTTCGATTCGGACGCGAAGGGAAGCGGGAAAAACGGATATGAGATCACGCTTTCGATCAAAAAGGACGGCTGGAACGATTATCGCATCGAGCTTCCGTTCCTGCGCGCGATCGGTGACGTGACGGGCTGGGATCGGGTTGGAAGCCTTTGTCTGGACTGCGTTGTCGGCGGACAGGCAAACCGCGCGGACACGGTGCTTTATTTTGACAATCTCTTCCTTTGGAACGGAATCGCGCCGCCGGCTTACGCTACGATGCCCGAGCTGAAGGGCGCGGCAGTCTTTTCCAAGAGCGGTTCGTTTGCCATTGTGGATCGCAAGCGGATCGCGAATTCGATCGACGGTCAGGATGCCAAGCCCTTTGAGAGCGACGGGATTTTGTGGCTCCCTCTGGCACCCGTTGCGGCAGGAATCGCACATTCCGCCGTGGTGGATAACCTTGCGAACACGCTCACCTTTTCTTACCGTCGAAAGAAATATGCTTTTTCCGGAGATTCCGATGAGATGACGGTCGACGGTGTGAGTGCAAGGCTCGGCTTCCGTCCTCTCGCGGTGGGAGGAACGCTTTTCTTCCCCTTGCAATTTGTGAAGGAGCTGTTCCATCTGCGCCAGAGCTTTACAGATCCCGCGATGGGCTTGACGGTGCTTTCCAATCACAGGCACGTGTTTGAAAGCGCAAGAGATGCCGAGGTGATTTGGCAGCTGGTGGCAGACACCACCTTCCGTCGTCCGAGTGTGGATCGCCTTTGGGACGATCTGCACCGCCGATTCCCGAACCCGATGCGCGGCAGATTGCTTGCAAGCTTTGACGATCTGATGCAGCTGCGCCGCGATGCCAAGACCGATCCTGCGCTCAAGGAATACGTAAACTCCTTGAAAGAGGCATACGGCACCAAATCGGAGGCGTTTGCCACAGCCTTGCCGGATTCCTTTGCGGATGCCGCGGCATGTCGCGATTGCAGTGAACGCCTGATTGCCTTCTCGATGCTTTACCGTGTGACGGGAGACAAAGCATACGCCGAGAGAAGTGCCGCCGAATGTGAGGCGCTGGCGGCGATGGGAGAGGGAAGCTTTGGTTCGTTGTCGAGTGTCGGCACGCTTGCCATGGGACTTGCAATCGCTTACGATTGGTGTCATCACGTTTGGAGTGAGGGCCGCAAGGCGACTGTGGAGCGCACCGTGCTTCGCCGGGTGATGCGTCCCGGACTCGAGGCCTATGACGGCAAGCGCAATATGTGGCGCGCGGGCAGTGCCGACGGCGCTGTGATCAACGCGGGAATGCTTGCCTCGGCCTTTGCCTTCGCAGATATTTATCCGCAAACGGCGAAGAATCTGTTTGACCGTGCACTGAGAAATATAGAGCCCTGCTTTGCGGCGTATGCCCCCGACGGAGGCTATCCCGAAAGCGTTGCCGCGTGGGAGAAGAGCACGCGCGCGTTGGCGCTGACGGTTGCGATGTTGAAAAAGGCGTGTGGGGATGATTACGGCTTCTCCGCTGCTCCCGGATTCCTGGCCACTGCCTATTTCCCGATCAGCATGGAGACCAAAAACGGCTGTTGGAATTATCACGGCTCTGCCGCCGCACCGGTGGACACCTCGCTTGCGTTCTTCTTTGCGCGCATGAGCGGAGACGATCTTCCCGCGTGGGTTCGCCGTCAAAGGATCCTTAGCGCAAAGAAAACCGTTCATGCATTTGACGTTTTGTTCTATCTGCTGATTCGCGATGAAATGGCCCCCTATTTGCCTTTGGATGCCGTCTATCGCAAGGCGGGACTTGCCGTGATGCGCTCGGATTGGAGCGACGAGGCGGTCTTTGCCGGCTTGCACGGCGGAAGGAATCATGAGATCGGTGGAGATCTCGATGCCGGAAGCATCCTTTTGGAAATGGGCGGAGAACGCTTTTTCGTGGAGCTTGGCGGAGAGGATCAGATCCCTCTGCTGCTCAGAAAGCGCGCCGAGGGGCAGAATACACTTGCCATCAACCCCGCACCCTCTCCCGCGCCCGACCAGAATCCCGATGCGATCGCTCCGATTCTGGAGATGCGCTCGTCTGCGGCACGTGCTTATGCAGTGGTGGATATGAGCGGCATCAGCGATACGCTCCTGCGCGCAAAGCGCGGACTGCTTCTGACCTGTGAGAGACGCGTTGCCGTCATCCAGGATGAGCTGACGCTTGCAGAGCCTGCCGAGATCGTTTGGACGGCTTGGACACGCGCTGAGGTGAACGTCTCCAAGAGTGGAAAAACGGCAAAACTGACGCAAAACGGAAGGACCTTGACCTGCAAGCTTTGCGGTGTGCCGAGTGCATCTCGCTTTGAGGCAAAGCGCCTGGTTGGCAGCGATCTCGTTCGCATGACCGTGCGCGTCGAGGGCAAGGATAAGCTTCGCATGGCGGTCGTTTGCCGCTTGGAGGAGAATGCCGACCTGAGCTATTCCGTCGTTCCGATGAGCCGCTGGGGCGAGATCGAGGATGAGGCTGCTTCGGTCAAAAATAAAAAATAAATGATAAAAGAATAAAAAAAACGCTGCTGCAGATACTATTTGCGCGGCGTTTTTTTGCGCTGAAGCAACAAAGGAGGTGAGAATATGACGGAGACCGTACAACAAAACAAGAAAAAGACCGCAGAGGTTCTGCAGTCGATCTATAAAAACGTAAAAATGGCATCGGATTCGATTATGAACGTGATGCCGAGAGTCAAGGACAAAAATCTGAAAAGTGACCTGACTGTGGAGCTGAGCGCGTTTGATGCCTTCGCTTCCCGCACGGCAAAGCTTTTGGCGGAGGAGGGCGTGAAGCCCGAGGAAGAGGGCTTTGTGAGCAAGACGATGGCAAAATGGGGGACGATGATGGAAACCATGCGCGACTCGACCTCGACGCATATTGCGGAAATGATGGTGGAGGGTGCCACGATGGGTGTCAACGACATGCTTCGCATCCTGCGAGAGGCGGAGAACAGCAACGCCTCGGAAAAGGCCCTGCGCCTGGCACGCGACGTGTGTGAATTTGAAGAAAAGGTGGTCGAGGATATGCGTGCATATCTTCGCTGAACCGCCGCAAGGAAAGGATCATAAAATGGCACAGATTACCACAAAAGAGCTTTCGGCAATCTCGGATCTGTTATCGGCAGAGCAAAACCTGATTGCAAAATATCAATGCTATGCAAACGAGGCAACCGACAGCACCCTGAAAACAAAGTATGAGCAGATCGCAAAGCGTCATCAGAAGCATTTTGATGAGCTGTATGCCAACCTGAAGTGAGGAGAGACGAAGATGGACGCATATCAATGTCAAATGAGCGAGCAGGAAAAGCTGACCGATCTGCTTTCCTCGCAAAAATTCATGGCTGCCACCTACAATTCCTATTGCTGTGAGTCGGCAACCACCTCGGTCAGAAGCAGTCTTTGCTCGATCCTTCAGGATGAGCTGCGGATTCAGGAGGAGATCTTCGGAGAAATGAATACCCGCGGATATTATCCTCTCCAAACCGCCGAAGAAACCAAAATCAACGCCGAAAAACAAAAATTCGCCGCAAAAGCAACTGTCTGAGCGCAGTTGCGATCGGATTTGCGGACGAAGGATGCATTTTGAGGGGGAGCTTTTTTCAAAAAGCTCCCCCTCAAAACGTCCCCCATAAGGGGATTCACTTATGTAGTTTCGGAATAATAGACACGGCCTTTTTCGAGGCTATCGCCGAGGAGCTCGGAGACGGTGACGACGTCGTAGCCCTCCTCGTGCAGACGCGCCAGCAAAATTTTGGTGGCATCGTAGGTGCTTTCGTAAATATCGTGCATCAGGATGATGTCGCCGTTCTTGAGCGATGCCATGATGTTGTCGACGATGCGGTTGGCACGCGCTTCGCACTCCTCGTCAGTGATGCCGGGATAGTATCGGTTGGCGGAATTCCAATCGTCGGAATCCACGCTCCACATGATGACCGCGTAGGGACAGGTCTGAATCCGCTCGGCGGTGATTTTGCCGCCGACGGGACGCATCAGATTGATTTTGTAGCTCGGATGTTGCTTTCGGATCTCCTGCTCGGTCATGTTCAATTCATATCGGAACTCATTTTCGTCGCAGGCATCGTAATAGACCTCGTGCGTATATCCGTGAATGCCGATCTCGTTGCCCTTTTCGATAGCGTAAGCAACGCTGTCACCGCCCGCGATGCGGTTGCCGACCACGAAAAAGGTGGCGTGATAGCCGTATTTTTCCAGCTCGTCCACGATGGCTTTGGATTGCTCGGCATAGTGCTGAGGGCCGTCGTCAAAGGTCAGCGCCACGCGCTTGGAGGGCTTGGCCGGCTCGGATGCTTCCGTGGTGACCTCTTCGGGAATTTCCTCATCGGGAATCGGCAGATAGGCGGGACGGTCGAGTTCGGTATAACAGCCTCCGAGAGACAGCATGAGCGAGAACAAAAGCAGAAGTGGGGTCACGCGTCGGAGGATGCGGTTTTGAACGGTCATGAAAATACACCTCGGCAGTAAAAGTAATAATATAATTTTATTATACTATACCGCCGAGGTGTTGTCAAGCGAATAATTTCCTTTTTTCGCGTTTTTTTGCAGTGCTTTCCTTTGGGGGTTATTCTGCGTATTTTGCCTCAAACTCCGCCATGCTGACCACCTTGCCCGAGAGACGCGACTCCTCTGCGGCAAACGCGATCATATGGTTGCGGCAGGACTCGGCAATATCGCAGACCGAGGTGTTGGGAACACCGTTGAGCAGGTCGCGCAGCGCCAGCATGATGCCGGTGTCTCCGCCGCCGTGACCGCCGACGATCGAATCCACGGTGTTCATCCCCTTGAGGTCGATGTATTCGCGGTCGTGCTTTTCAAAGTCGAAGATCTCAATGGTGGGGGAGCTCATGTTGGCGGTCAGCTCGCCCTTGGTTCCCATGATGCGGATGAAGCGTCCGCCGCGGCTGAAGGCGCTCATGGTGAAGTTGACCAGCACGCCTCCCTCAAATTCGATGTTGACGACCTGATGGTCGACCACGTCGTTGTCGCACTTGTAGACACATTTTCCGTATTGCGTCGTGCGCAGTGCCTCCTCGACGTCCTCGTCGGAGGGCCCCACCTTTTGGGTGGCGGCTTCGCGGAACCAATCGGTCTTTTTCTTCAGATAGAGCTTGACGGCGTCGTAGGGGCATTTTTCGGCGTGCGGACAACCCTCGATGCAGCGCTCGGGAGAGCCCTCGGGCGCGTTTTCGCGGGTGAAATGCTGCAAGGAGCCAAAGCTTTGTACCCGAGTACATTTCTTGCCGATCAGCCACGCGAGGATATCCATGTCGTGGCAGGATTTTTGCAGAAGCATAAAGGAGGATCTTTCACTGTTGCCCCAGTTTCCGCGGACGAAGCTGTGGCTCTGGTGCGTGTTTCCAACCTCCTCCAGATGCTGGATGTTCATGATTTCGCCCAAGCGTCCGCTGTCGATGATGCTTTTGAGCGCCATGAAGAACTGCGTGTAGCGCAGAACGTGGCAGATCAGGACGAAGACGCCCTTCTGCTCGGCAGCCTTCTGCAGAGCGATGCATTCCTCGGGTGTGGGGGTGGCGGGCTTTTCGAGCAGCAGATTGTAGCCCTTTTCGATTGCCGCGAGCGCGGGTGCGAAATGATCGCGGTCCATCGTGGCGATCACCGCCACGTCTGCCATTTTCGGCATCTCCAGAAGCGGCTCCCAGGTGGGGAAGCAGAGCTCGTCGGAAATGCCATGCTTTTCCTTTATATAATTGCGACGGCTTTCGATCGGCTCGGCAACCGCCACGACCTCAAAATCCGAGGACAGATGGTCGTGTGCGACGTCGGTATAGGTTTTTCCTCTGCCACCGGCTCCGATGAGGATCAGCTTGTGCTTTTTTTGATTCTGTTGCATGATTTTTACTCCTTTTGTCTCGGAATTTATTTGCAAGGTTCTTGACTTGCCTCTGATAATATGATACAATAAAAGACGGAATATGTCAATTCACATTTCAATTGAAAAGGTGGATTTTTCAACTGTTTTGAAAAAAGGAGGCGAGAGAATGAGATCGATCGGATATTACCGCTTTGACGATCTGGAAAACCGTCGGAACAGTCTGAATCTGTGCAGCCTGGAGTCCGACAGGCTTTCGCTTTTGGTGAACTGCACCGGAAGCTTTTTCGGTTTGTCCCGCTTTTTGACCGATAACGCGGAGGGAAGACTCGATTATTATCTGCTCTACGTCGTGCAGGGCAAGCTGATGATGTGCTTTCCCGACGGAGAGCGCGAAATGAAACCGGGAAATTTTGTGATCATTCCACCTCGGACGCACTATCGCTATACCTACGAGGGCGGCGGTGAGATCTCTTATTTCTGGGTGCATTTTACGGGGGGGCAGGTTGAATCGATCCTGAAGGAATACGGTCTGACGCTTTATCCCGCCGTGCACAAAATCGATGAGGACGGAAGCGTGGGACGCAAATTCCGAAATCTCTTTGATGCCTTCTCTCAGCAGGATCGCTTCCGCGACAGAGAGGTCTCGCTTTTGTTTGATCGCTTGCTTTTGTTTCTTGCACGCCGTGTGGCGAACGGCGGAAGGAGCACGCAGATGCTGGCGGCGTCTCTTCAGCTTCTTCATTCGGCATACCACGAGGATCTGCGCGTGTCAACGCTGGCAAACGCAGAGAATCTGAGCGTATCACGCTACAACGCGGTATTCAACCGACAGATGGGAGTCTCTCCCATGGAATATTTGACCAGGATCCGGATCTCCTCAGCCTGTGAGCTGCTTGAGACCACCAATCTTCCCATCAAGGAAATCAGCGTGACGGTCGGATATGCCGATCCGCACTTCTTCAGTCGCGTTTTTCGCGCACGTTTGGGCGTCTCTCCAAAGGCATATCGCAACGGAGAGAGAGACGGGGGAGGGCAGCGATGAGGTATGACGCAGACCGCGCTGTCATAAAGCTTTCGGTGCGAGAGCTTTGCGCTTTGGCGCTGCAGTCGGGCGACCTGGATCTGCGGCCGGGGATGACGAGGCGATTTTCTGCCGAGCGTGCGGCGATCGGTGCCAAGGTGCACAGAGCTCTGCAGGCGCAGGCGGGTGTTTTGTATGACGCCGAGGTGTCGATGACAAGCACCACGCTTCATCACGGCATTTCCTTTGAGGTGAGCGGCCGTGCGGACGGTATTCTGCACACCGATCCCTTGACGGTCGACGAGATCAAAACGGTTGGCGGAAGAGCCTTTGATCTGCCGCCGGCACCGCTTCACGACGCACAGGCAAAATGCTATGCCTATTTTCTTTGCCGTGAGAAGGGACTGTCGCAGGTGCAGCTCCGATTGACCTATTACCGTCTTGAGGACGGGAAAACGAAATATCTGATCTCAACGCATTCCGCAGAGGATCTGCGGGCGTTCTATCTGGATCTGCTTTCGCGGATCGAGGCTCGCGCAAGGCTTTTGATCGAGCGCGCGACAGTATCGCTGCCATCTATCGAACAGGCGCGGTTTCCGTATGCCTCGGTGCGTCGCGGACAGGACATCATGATCCGTGAATGCTACCGCGACATCCGTGCGGGAAAACGGCTTTTTGTCGAAGCCCCCACGGGAACGGGAAAAACGGTCTCCGCGCTCTATCCCGCCGTGCGCGCGATGGGAACGGGGAGCTGTGACAAGATCTTTTATCTCACCGCGAAGGCGGCGGCAAGACGCGAGGCTTACCGTGCCGCGGCAAAGCTGTTTGAGGCGGGGGCGCGTGTGCGGACGGTGGTCCTGACCTCACGGGAGCAGATCTGCCGCAATTCTGCGGCAAAAAACGATCCGATGGGGATCTCGGGGCATTGCAACCCCGCGGATTGTCCGTATGCCAAGGGCTTTTTCGACCGCTTGGACGAGGCACTTTGCGATGGGATGTCCAAGCAACACGGCTTTTCCAGAGTGGCGGTGCTCGAGCTTGCAGAGCGGTATCAGCTCTGCCCTTATGAGCTTCAGCTGGCGCTTTCGGAGCTTTGTGACGTCGTGATCTGTGATTATAACTACGTTTTTGATCCGCACGTTTATCTGAGACGCTATTTTGATCCCGATATCGCAACGGGAGAGAAGTATGTATTTTTGATCGACGAGGCGCACAATCTCGGTGACCGAGCCGCGGCGATGTATTCCGCAAGTCTTGACAGCGAATGCGTTGCGAGGCTTTGGAAGATGCTTCCCGAGACCGAGGAGGCTTTGCGAGAGACGCTGGAGGGGCTGAGCGTGACCATGCACGGCTTTCGCCGTCTTTGCGAGGAAACGGTCTTTCGCGACGATGCAGGTGTGGAGCGGGGGTATTATCTGAACCGCCGTCCCATGGAGGATTTCCATGCGGTGGTTGCCAAGGCGCGCACGAGCCTGGACGCGTGGCTTCGCCGACATCACGGCGATGCATTGGAGAGAGAGGTCCATGCCCTTGCGGTGACATTGAAGCATTTTGAGATCGTGAGCGAATGCTACGACGATCGCTTTTTGACCTTCATCGAAACCGAGGGAGACAAACGGACGGTGCGTCTGATCTGTCTCGATCCGTCGGCGCTTCTTTCGTCGCGACTGTCGTGGGCAAAGGCATCGGTTCTGTTTTCGGCAACGCTGACGCCGCCCGATTATTTTGCCGATATTCTCGGAGGAGGCCCTGACGCGATCCGCATTTCGCTTCCGTCTCCCTTTGATCCCTCACACTGCTGTCTGGTTGCGGTTCCCAGCGTCAGCACGCGCTTTGAGGACCGTGCGAAATCCTGCCGTCAGGTGGCGGGCTTGATCGCGGCAGCGGTGTCGGGAAAACGGGGAAATTACATCGCTTATTTTCCATCCTATGATTATATGGAAAAGGTTTTGGAATGCTTTTCCGAGCGCTATCCAAGGGTGCAGACCATCGTGCAGACCCCGCGGATGGAGATCTCCGAGCGAGAGAGCTTTTTGAACGCCTTTCGCGACGACGGGCAGCTGCGCGTCGGCTTTTGCGTGCTGGGCGGCTCGTTCTCGGAGGGGATCGATCTGCCGGGTGGGCAGCTCATCGGAACGGTCATTGTCGGAACAGGCCTGCCCGGAATCTCCAATGAACGCAATATTTTGCGGGAATATTATGACAACACGCGCGAGCGTGGCTATGACTATGCCTACGTCTATCCCGGCATGAACCGCGTTCTGCAGGCGGCGGGGCGCGTCATTCGCAGGGAGGATGACCGCGGCGTCATCGTGCTCATTGACGATCGCTATGCCGAGGAACGCACGAAAATGCTGCTCCCCGAGCATTGGAGTGAAATCCAATATGCAAGAAAAGCTTCAGGACTTGCAGAAATCATCGCGAATTTTTGGAAAAACTCAAAAAATGACGGATAATATGCAAAAAATATTTTATAAAATTGCAAAAACATATTGAAATTCTCCCAAGAGTATGCTATAATATGTGGGTATTGATATTTGTCGGCATGACCGACCTTGCAAGGAGAGTTTGATTATGGATTTTTCAAGGATGAGCAGGGAAGAGCGCGCGGCGCTTCTCAAGAAGCTGAAGAAGGAGTATGCAGAGGCGCAGGCAAGAGGACTTTCTCTCGACCTGTCTCGCGGGAAGCCCGGCGCAGAGCAGCTCGATATTTTGCAGCGGATGCTTGGTTGCATTTCCTATTCCGAGGATTGCCGCACCGAGGACGGCTTCGATTGCCGTAACTACGGAATCCTTGACGGCATCAAGGAGGCAAAGCGCTTGTTTGCCGAGGTGCTCGAGCTTTCGGAGAAGGAGCTTTTCATCGGAGGAAACTCCTCCTTGAATCTGATGTATGATACGGTGGCACGCGCCATGCTTTACGGCGTCTGCGGAAGCGACCGTCCGTGGTGCCGTGAGGAGCAGATCAAGTTCCTCTGTCCCGCTCCCGGCTACGACAGACACTTCGCCATCTGCGAGTCGCTCGGCATCAAGATGATTCCCGTGGATATGACCCCCACCGGCCCCGATATGGACGCGGTGGAGGAATTGGCGGCATCCGATCCCATGATCAAGGGTATCTGGTGCTGTCCCAAGTATTCCAATCCCGACGGTATTACTTATTCCGACGAAACGGTCCGTCGCTTCGGCGCGATGAAGACCGCGGCAAAGGATTTCCGCATTTTCTGGGATAATGCCTATGCGATCCACGATCTCTATCCCGATCGCTCCGACAAGCTCGCCGATATTTTCGAGGCCTGCTCGGCATACGGCAACCGCAACCGCGTATTCTATTTCGCATCTACCTCCAAGATCTCCTTCCCCGGATCGGGTGTTGCCATCATGGCGGCTTCGGAGGAGAACCTTGCGCAGATCATGCCCATCATCGGCGCGCAGACCATTGGCTTTGACAAGATCAATCAGCTGCGTCACGTTCACTATTTCAAATCCGCAGAGAATATGCACAAGCATATGATGCGTCTTGCAGACCTGATCCGTCCCAAGTTTGAGATCGTGCTGAACACGCTCGAGAAGGATCTTGGCGGAACGGGTGTTGCGCATTGGACCAATCCGTTGGGTGGCTATTTTGTCAGCCTGTTCGTCAAGAACGGCTGCGCAAAGCGCACCTATCAGCTTTGCAAGGAGGCGGGCGTGAAGCTGACCGACGTCGGCGCGACCTATCCTTACAAGATGGATCCCGACGACAGCAATATCCGTATCGCTCCCACCTTCCCGAACGTCAAGGATCTGCAGGAGGCGATGAGCATTCTCACGCTTTGCGCAAAGATCGCCGTTCTGGAGCAGATGGATGCCTGACGGTGCTTTGAGGGAGGGACTTTGACGTCCCTCCCAAAGTTTTTTGAACATACGGTGGGAAAGGAGAGACCACGTGACACAGGCACAGAGCAATCCGTTTTTGCTCAGTGACAGCAATAAGCGGTACTATACTTATGATTATTATTTGCGTCGGACCTTTGGCGGAAAGTGCGCGAAGCTCCCCCTGGACGCGGGCTTTACCTGCCCGAACATCGACGGAAGATGCGGCAGAGGCGGTTGTATTTATTGCTCCGATCGCGGAAGCGGCGATTTTGCGCCGGAAGCGCGCCTTTCGATTGCCGAGCAGATCGCACGGCAAAAGCAATTGTTTGCCCGCAAGTGGGACGTCTCTCGATGCATCGCCTATTTTCAGGCGCATACCAACACCTATGCACCTCTGTCGGTCCTGCGGGAGCGTTATGAGGAGGCACTCGCGCAGGAGGGGATCGTCGGCTTGAATATTGCCACGCGTGCCGACTGCTTGCCGTCCGACGTGGTCGAATATCTGGCGGAGCTGGCAGAGCGGACGGTGCTGACGGTGGAGCTTGGCCTTCAGACCTCTTGTGACGAGACCGCCGCGCGCATCCATCGCGGGCATTCCTTTGCCGATTTTTGCCGCGGCTTTGAGGCATTGCGTGCCGCAAGCTCCAGGATCGGCATTTGCGTGCACCTGATCCTCGGCTTGCCGGGGGAGGACGACGCAACGATGATGAGGACGGTGCGTGACGTCGCGGCATTGCAGCCCGACCAGGTCAAGCTGCACCTGTTGCACGTGCTGCGCGGAACGGTGTTGGCAAATCAATACGAGGCGGGGGAATATGCTCCCTTGGAAAGGGAGCATTATATCACCCTGGTTGCCGATGCGCTTGAGCTTCTGCCGCCCGACACCGTCATTGGAAGACTGACGGGGGACGGAGCTGCCGAGGACCTTCTGGCGCCGCTTTGGAGTCGCAAAAAGACCACGGTCATCAACGATATTGACAAGCTTCTCTTCGCGCGAAATTCCTTCCAGGGCGCGCGATTCGATCAAACGAAATCAAGATAAAAAGATAGCGGACAGCTGTAACTGCAGCCGTCCGCTGTCTTTCAGTTGACCAGGCTTTGCTCCACACTGTCAAAGAAGGCCTTGCGATCCTTGGCATCCAGAATTGCATATGCCACGTAATTTCCGAAGCTTCTGACCTCGGCATCGCGGAGCTTTGGAGTTTCCTCGGGGATATAGGAGTCGTACCAGGCTTGATTGCTTTCGAACGCGTCGGAAAGGTAGCCCTCGAGCAGAGCCTTCATTTCGCCGACTCTTTCCGGAGGGAGGTGAAAGACACCGACCTCATTGAGATTGCCGGCGTCGCTTGCGTGGCGGAGTGCCGTATCCTTGACATAGTCCGGCAGGGTGAAATAATCATCGAGATAGTCTGCGTCCGCCGAGAGATAGGTCACACCATCATGCAGGTCGTGAAGTGCTTCCTCGACAAGCGTCGCACCGGCTTTGTCGTCCGCATAGTGCTTGCGAGCGCAGGCCGACAGCGAAAGCAGCAGAGCGAGGGAGAGAAGAAGCGAAAAAAGCTTTTTCATGAGCCGCTCCCCACCGAGGATGTGCTCTCGGTCTGCCAGGCATGCGTGCGCAGATAGAAGAGGATCCGTTGGTATGCCTCGGTGTTGAGATGCTGACCGTCTCCGTTGTCCAGCGAAGCGGAGAGGCATCCGTTGGCGTCGCGCAAAACCGAGGCGGTATCCACAACGCGCACATTGCCGTAGGCCGCGGCAATTTCGGGCAGACGCGCGTTGAGCGCATCGATCGCTTGATTGAGTGCTGCAAGATCGAGCGAATAGCTGCCTTGCGCGCCGAGCGGATAGACGGTTTGCAGAAGGATTTTTGTGTCGGGGGATGCCGCGAGAAGGGCGTCGATCAGCTTTTTGTAGCAGATGACGTAGTGCTCGGGATCCTCGGCAAATCGGACCAGGCCGTTCTGACCGAAGGAAAGCACCAGATATGCTGGCTTTGCTCGTGCACAGGCCTCAGCGGGAGTCAGAAGCTCTCCCGTGGGAGGGTAGACGATGGTTTGAGAGGTGACCCTGGAGGAGAGCATCCGCGTTCCCGAGGCATCGCTCCACACCTGATGCGTTTGCGTACCGCCGCGCAGAACGCCGCGCGATCGCAGATGCGAGGTGGTCGATTCTCCAAAGAAGATCATCCGGTCGAGATAGGTCTCTCCCGCGTCGGCGGTCTCACAGAGCACGAGAGATCCTTGCGACGGCGCCGATCTTGCGCGCAGAGAGAATGAGAGAATGAGAGCAGAGACAGCGAGAGCCGCGGTCAGACCGCGGCTCAGGATTTGACGGTGACGGCACCGAACCATAAAGCACACTTCCTTTTGGATGAGAATTTAATCCTCCTCCATCAATCGGCGAATACGTGTGGAGATGAGTGCGGTCAAGCCGAAAACGATCCAGAAAATGACCGAGAGAAGGACAAACATCAACAGCTGCGTGGAGGCTTCTTTGGATGCGCTGACGGGGAGATAAAGAAGCAGAAACACGGAAAGCACGTCGATGATGTAAAGCAAGAGCACGCGACTCCAGCGCGGAAGGCGCGATTTCCAAAGCATTCCTCCAAACGAGAGGATCAGGCTGCAGGGAAAGATCAGAAGCACGCGCGAGATGGCAACTGCCGACGCGGCGCCCCCGGGGAGATTCAACAGTAACAGTATCAGTGTGATGGCGGTGAAATATACGCATCCGCCGCAAAGCCAATTTTTGATCGCTTGCAAGGATTTCATGATGAGCGTCCTTTCGTCATAATATCATTTACCCTATATTCTATCACATTTTTATGCTTTTGGGATGAAAAATCAAAAATATTTACAATTTTTCGCGCTTTCTGCGTTTTGAGCAAGGCTTTCGAGGCGATAATCACAAACAATCCGATGGAAATTTTGGGAAAGGGGCTTTGTTATGTGTACTGCGATCGCGCTGAAAAGCAAGGATTTTTATTTTGGAAGAACGCTGGATTGGGAGGATTCCTTCGGTGAGCGTGCGCTCATCACACCGAGTCGGATGGAGCTGCGATTTCGGATGGAGCCGCCGCTTCGACGGCATTATGCCATGATCGGCATGGGAACGGTGATCGACGGCTATCCGTTGTATGCCGATGCAGTCAATTCCTGCGGGCTTTGTGCGGCGGGACTGAATTTCCCGGGAAACGCCTACTATTCGGAAGCGGCGGAGGAGGGAAATCTCAATCTCGCACCATATGAGCTGATTCCGTATCTTTTGGGTACGTGTGCCGATCTTGCGGAGGCAAAGACGCTTTTGCAGGATCTCAATCTGATGGCGCTTCCGTTCAGAGCTGACGTTCCGCTGACTCCCTTGCATTGGATGATTGCCGATCGGGAGGGCGCGGTCGTTGTGGAATCCACCGCGTGCGGTGTCAGGATCTACGACGATCCCGCGGGCGTGCTGACCAACAACCCGCCATTTGGCTTTCATTTGCAAAATCTGAGTCATTACGGCAATCTGACCGCCGCGCCTGCCAAAGGAGATTTTTTGGATGAAAGCGGCGCGCAACGCTTTGGCTTGGGGCTTGGGTGTCACGGACTTCCGGGGGATTATTCCTCCACCTCGCGCTTCGTCCGCGCGGCATGGCTTCTCGGCCACCGTGCGTCGGTGGAGGGCGAGAGCGCGTGCGTGGCACAGTTCTTTCATCTTCTGGATATCGTTTCCCCGATCAAGGGGAGCGTGCTGACCGAAAAGGGGCAGGCACATTACACGCTCTATTCCTCCTGCTTCAACGCCGTGCAGGGCGTGCTTTACGTGCGCGCCTGTGACGATCCCACGGTTTATGCCGTCGATCTCTGCCACCATGCTCCCGATGGAGCGGAGCTGATCGAGATTGAGATTCCCAAGACGTGCGAGTTCCGTTTTTTATAAGACACGGCTTCAAATCGCATTCTTTTTATATTATGTAAAAAAATAAATGA
Organism: Eubacteriales bacterium; assembly: GCA_045534435.1. Taxonomy (GTDB): domain Bacteria; phylum Bacillota; class Clostridia; order Oscillospirales; family CAG-272; genus UMGS1865. The sequence goes on along the minus strand of JAZSJS010000010.1, from coordinate 260 downwards.
AAAAATTCAAAAAGTACTTGACAACGCCTTTTGGATATGGTATAATAATTTGCCGCTTGAAAATGGCTCTTTTTAAGTGTGCCCGAAAACGGGTGCCGCCATGGGTTCAGCGAGACTATCAGAAAGAGAGGTGCTTTTCGTGTTTGCAGTTATCGAAACCGGCGGAAAGCAGTACAAAGTAATCGAGCAGGACATTATTTTTGTAGAAAAGCTCGACGTGAACAAGTCGGATCGTAGCCATATCGTTCTGTGAGCCAAGG
>JAZSJS010000155.1:0-3254 GCA_045534435.1 Eubacteriales bacterium | reverse complement strand
CGTCGACCCCGTCGGCGTGCACACCGGCGACTCCATCGTCGTGGCCCCGATTCTGAGTCTGAACGAACACGATCTCAAGATGCTCAACGGCAGCGCCATCCGCATCATCCGCGGGCTGAAGATCGGAGGGGGGTGCAAAGTCCAGTTCGCCCTGAATCCGAATTCCAGCGAGTATTTCCTGATCGAGGTCAACCCCCGCGTTTCACGTTCCTCGGCACTCGCATCCAAGGCGAGCGGCTATCCGATCGCACGCGTGACCGCAAAGATCGCGGTCGGTATGGCGCTTGAGGAGATCCCCGTGGCGGGCGGTACGGCGGCGATCGAGCCTCGTCTCGATTATATCGTGGCAAAATTCCCACGCTTCCCGTTCGATAAGTTCACGTCAGCCCCCAACACGCTCGGCACACAGATGAAGGCGACGGGAGAGGTCATGGGCATCGGATCGACGCTTGAGGAATGCTTCCTCAAGTCGGTTCGCTCGCTGGAGACCGGCGTTTGTCACTTCCACCATCCCAAGTTTGACGGCATGAAGGACGAGGAGATCTTTGCTTATCTCGGAGAATCCAAGGATGACAATATTTATGCCGTTACCGAGCTGCTTCGCCGCGGACACAGCGTGGAGGAGCTTCACCGTGTGACCATGATCACCGAGCTCTTCCTGGAGTGCATTGTGCGCATCGTCGAGATGGAGAAGCTGCTCAAGGCAAACAAGGGTGATGAGAAGTCGTTGAAGGCAGCAAAGGTGCTGGGCTTCTCGGACAAGTTCATCGCAAGACTCTGGGAGACCGACGAGATCAAGATCTTTGAGATGCGCAAGGCACTCGGGATCAAGCCGATCTTCAAGATGGTGGATACGCTTCACACCGGAAAATATATTGCATATCTCTATTCCTCCTATACCGGAGAGAATGCCTCTCGCCTGACCGACAAGAAAAAGATCATCGTGCTTGGCGCAGGTCCGATTCGTATCGGACAGGGCGTGGAATTTGACTATTCCACGGTGCACGCAGTGCAGACGATCAAGAAGGCAGACTACGAGGCGATCATCATCAACAACAATCCCGAAACGGTTTCGACCGACTATACCACCGCAGACAAGCTCTACTTTGAGCCGCTGACGCCCGAGGACGTGATGAACATCGTGGCGTTTGAGCAGCCCGAGGGAGTGGTTGCATCTCTTGGCGGGCAGACGGCGATCAATCTTGCCGAGCCGCTCATGAAGCGCGGCGTCAAGATCGTCGGCACCGATTGTGAGGCGATCGACAGAGCCGAGAACCGCGATCTGTTTGAGAAGATCCTGCAGCAGTTGAACATTCCGCAGCCCGAGGGTCAGGCGGTGACCAGGATCGAGGATGGCGTTGCCGCAGCGGCACGCATCGGTTATCCCGTTCTGGTCAGACCCAGCTTCGTGCTGGGCGGCAGAGCGATGCAGATCGTTGCAAACGAGCAGCAGCTCCGTCACTATCTCAAGACCGCCGTCGAGATCGATGAGGACAAGCCGGTTCTGGTCGACAAATATATCATCGGTAAGGAGGTCGAGGTCGACGCGATCTGTGACGGTCGCAACGTCTTCGTTCTTGGCATCATGGAGTTGGTTGAGCGTACGGGTATTCACTCGGGTGACTCGATCAGCGTCTATCCCACGTTCAGCATTTCCGACAAGGTCAAGGGCACCATCCTGCAGTATGCGAAGAAGCTGGGCCTTGGAATCGGTATTATCGGACTTTATAACATTCAGTTCATCGTCGACAAGGACGAGAACGTCTATATCATTGAGGTCAATCCTCGCTCCTCGCGCACCGTCCCCTTCCTCTCCAAGGCGACCGGCTACAGCCTGGCAGACATTGCCACCGAGGTCATCATGGGCAAGAGCCTGAAGGAGCAGGGCATTTTCGATATTTATCCCGAGGAGAAGAAGCGTTGGTACGTCAAGGTTCCCGTGTTCTCCTTCAACAAGATCAGAGGTCTTGACGCATATCTCTCTCCCGAGATGAAGTCCACGGGTGAGGCGATCGGCTACGACGACAAGCTCAATCGCGCGCTCTACAAGGCACTCCAGGCATCGGGCATGCACCTGCAGAATTACGGAACCGTGTTCGCGACCATCGCGGACAAGGACAAGGAGGAGGCACTGCCTCTCATCCGCCGCTTCTACAATCTCGGCTTCAACATTGAAGCAACCGCGGGAACCGCCAAATTCCTCAAGGAAAACGGTATTCGCAGGCACGTGCTCAAGAAGATCGAGGAGGATAGCGAGGAGATCTGGGATGCGATCCGTCAGGGACACATCGCATATGTCATCAACACCAGCGATCCGGGAGACGTGGGTACCGCGCACGACGGCTTCAAGATCCGTAAATTTGCGATCGAGAGCAACGTGACGATGTTCACCTCGCTCGACACCGTGCGCGTGCTTCTCGACGTGCTTGAGGAGACCACGCTCTGCATTTCCACCATCGACGCATAAGGGGATTTTCAATGAAGCAAGGAATCTTTACCATTCGGAAAAATATTGCTCTGACGTCAAGCGTCTATCAAATGGAGCTTGCGGGGGACACCTCGGACATTACCTGCTCCGGACAGTTTGTCAACATTTTGCTCGACGGCTTTTATCTGCGCAGACCGATCTCGGTCTGCGACAGAGCCGAGGGACTTCTCACGCTCGTATATAAGGTTGTGGGAAAGGGAACCGAGAAAATGAGCAGGATGACGGCGGGTGAGACGCTGGATATTCTCACAGGACTTGGAAACGGCTACGATCTTTCTGTCGCAGGCGAGAGACCGCTCTTGCTCGGCGGCGGTGTGGGCGTTCCTCCCATGTATCTCTTGGCAAAGGATCTGATCGCACAAGGGAAAAAGGTTTCGGTCATCCTCGGCTTCAATACCAAGGACGAGATCTTCTACGAAGAGGAATTTCGTGCGCTGGGTGCCGACGTGACGGTGACCACCGTGGATGGCTCTTACGGTGTCAAGGGCTTTGTCACCGATGCCATGAGAACGATGGATTATACTTATTTTTACACCTGCGGTCCCGAGCCGATGCTCAAGGCCGTTTGGAATGCCTCGACCACAAGCGGTCAGCTCAGCTTTGAGGAGCGCATGGGCTGCGGCTTCGGCGCGTGCATGGGATGCTCCTGCAAGACGAAATACGGTAACAAGCGCATCTGCAAAGATGGCCCCGTCATGAAGAGGGAGGAGATAATATGGTAAACACAAAGATCGATCTCCTGGGTATCACGCTCGACAATCCCATC